>NZ_DFTU01000090.1:0-27370 GCF_002379485.1 Methylophaga sp. UBA4204
CCCCATGCTGCACACGGAAAAATACGCGATATTGATTCTGGGATATAGGCTCACGATGAACTGCTGTTTCTAAGATGGTAAGTGACATTGTGTATTCTCCTGGTTGAATGATTTGTGTCAAAACGACAAAACCATCAAACCACGGAACTAAAACCACGCAAGCAGCCTGAGAGCCCATTTCTAGGAGGGGTTGCGCGGATTACTTTCTATGTCATTCTTGTACTAAAACAGTAGAGATGTATGCTTGAATTTATCAACCACATGACGATTACACCATTGAATGCCATGGGTTATTACTTACTTGCTGGCGTGCTTCTATTTCACGATATGAAGCGAATCCGATGGTACGCAATGAGCCTTTTATGGGTTAGTTTTGGCACCTTTGACCGGGGATTCTTAATCGAGACAACTATGCTTGGATTTGCATTCATGCTGACGGAAGGCTTTTTTGATACTTATTTCCAACATGAGAAAGCGAAAGCGCAATCCAGGGCAATGAAAAGCAAAAAGTGAAACTGTGGGGTGTTACTCAAAGTAAGAACTACATCACAGTCTTTGTTTGACAATAAAAAGCCCACTCTTTAATCTTAAACTATCTTTGTAACCTTTGGTTGCACTGAAGAGTCATGTCACACTCCAAGCTGACACTATTCTAGAGAATCAGTAAGCTGATTCCTCACTACCCCACGGGCTATGTCTATTCCCGTCGGGGATAAATGTATCCCATGGTTTCTATTTAACTTCACTTTTTAGGAGTACCACTATGGGATGCGTAGTCATCGAACATTTTCCAGAAAAAGACTTTAACGAATCAGACTTCGGTTTGAATCGTGATGCAAGGCTTGATGCAGCAAACGACAAGCCGGCTCGGATATCTTTAAATACAAGTGCTGTTATGGCATTTGAGTGTATTGAGATACGTACCACTCGTCCGTTTACACGTGAGAACAAAGAAGATGTTGTTCCAGGTGTGCGAATCAAAACTAGCTGGGGTCAGCATTTAGTAGTTTTTGACGATTTGCCAATGAATTTTTCAAAGGCGATGGATACAGCTTGTAGCCATCAGAAAATCAATGAACTCACAACATTAAACTCTGATTACTGGCGTCGTTATCGCAAGCAATCATAGTCGCTGGCCACACTTCACGATTTTTAAGGCCTTCAAACAAAATCACTTCGAGATTAAAACGGCATAGCCGATACCACAGGTCTTTATGACCAAGAACCCAAAAGGGGATGCACCTATCCCCATTGGGATCGGCTGTATCCCCTAATTTATTAGGAGAAAAAAGTTTATGTCTACCTTACAAAATCAACGTCAAGCTAAAAGCCAAGCACTTCCATTTTTGTTTGAGCAGCCAAAGCGAGTTGCGGTGTTTTGCCGTAACGGTTGTCACTTTTCAATGGTTGCATCTGAGCATGAATACCATTCATGTCCAGCATGTAATTCACAAATGACAGCTACTGCAGAGGACGCTTATATGGATGCTCTGGTGAATGCCGGCAATGTTCAATAAGGATACGAGCACTGCAGTTTGCTGTAATGCGAAATACTCTCTCACTGAGGGGGTATTCCAAAGCATCTAACCAGGTGTTTCGGAATGCCAGATTTCCTGATAACACATCATTGTTATCTCGAAGAGCAATTCGGACTCGTCAAAACCGAACTCACAGACCATTCACTACGCTGAATGGTTATGCAAACCCAAGGGGTGCTCTACTCCTTGGGAGTGGTCACCTTTTTTAATTTATGGAGAAATTCATGTTAAGAAACGATAAAAGAGCTGACCCTAAAACTATTACTTTGTCTGATGTCATCGACTTCCATTTCAACCTTGCCAAGATCCATATCAATACCAAGATTGAGAAAGTCGCTGGAAATAGTCGTAGAGCAGATGAGCTCTATGAGGAAGGCATGGAATTAGTTTCTGATTTTGCATACAGCGCAGAACTAGCTGGATATAACTGGGCACAGGAGGAGTTTTTTTCCAAATTTCCTCAGTATGCCTATTTCATATACAGAGGTGAAAAAGATGCTCGTAATGATGCATTTATAAATTCCTGCAGAGCAGAAGCTGGCGGCGGAAAAGTGTTTGTTTACTGTCCAAGAGGCTGTAATCACACACAAGCCCCTGCATCTGATCCATGGGATGAATGTGCGAGCTGCGGAGCAATCATGCGACCTGAAGGTGAGGAAATGTTTTATGACTCTTTAACCTTAGCTAGGCAGGTAATGTGATTCTACAAGAGCTGTCTTAGTACGCTGAAACAGTCATTACCTTCTCGACTTTGAGAGGGTATTCCAAAGCTTCTACTGGAGGTTTCGGAATACCAGATTCCTGATAACACATTGTTGTTATCTTGAAGAGAATTCGGACTCATAAAACCGAACACAGATGCTTAACCTTAGAACGTTAAGCGATTTAACCCCAGGGGTGATATTCACCCATCTGGGGTTGAGATCATCCCTAATATTATGGAGTTTTTATTATGGGATGTATCAAGATAGATGTTTTTCCCGAGTTAGATTTTGAATCGGAAATGTTTGGTAAAAGTTTGCTTGGCTATATTGCTAACGGTGAGCTTGAACAAAATATCGAAATTGATGTTAAAGACATTATTGCCTATGAATGGGCACCGATACTGAAAGTTGACACTGAGACAAAGAAAAACGTCGCGGACATGGCACCAAATGGGATTCGATTATTGCTTTTAACAGGTGAAACGCTGGTGGCTTTTGACCATTGTTATGAAACCTTCGGTAAGTCGGTTGAAATGGCAAGGCGTCCACATGCGAACGTAGTAACTGCAAAGCGTTTATCGTTAGAAGAAGCAGGTCGTCTTTCCTATACGCCGGAATGTTTCAGAAGTATTCGTTAGAAATTGTGAATTTAACCTGATGCAGAATGTTGATTTATGAGCTTTCTGTTTGATGAGTAGATTGATTAACCGGCTTTAGAAAAGCACGGTATTTAATTTTCTTAATGATGCTTTCTGCTAAGGCTTCATCTTTGGCCAGCACAATCGCCCGGATGAGATCGTCAGAAAGTAATTGTTTATTAGTTGAATGCACTAATTGAAGTCTGTTGGGTTTATTCATGTAAATGAGTATATCACCGGGCAACAATCACGAAAGGGGCTAAAAAGCGCTTTTGCCTGCTTTTTTGCCTACATTAGCCAGACATTAATGGCTTTCCTAACCCACACGGGGATCGATATCTCCGTATGGGGTGTCGATCCCTCTTAAATTAAGAGGTATTTGTAACATGGAAACCTATCAAGTAATCGCTTTAAGTACTTCTCATATTGAGCAGGCCGATAACAATGCATTACGCATTGCAGCGTTTCAGACCAATATGGTGATGGAGCGTGAATCCGGCTTCTTTATTAAGCTGTATATGAACGATTTGGCAGGAAACCTCCGAGGAGATTACAGTCCTTCACTTTGCAAAGTTATTGAATTTGCTTTTAACAATGATTTTCAAATGATTGAACTGGACTCAGATGCAGAGGCTATCCCAGAGCTGGACCAGCACGACTGGTAAAGCATTACCCCTGGCAGCAGGGGTATTCCAAAGCGTATTCACAGAGTACGTTTCGGAATAGATATCCAGTAGATAGCCAAATACTATCTATTTGATAAGTCAGCCGGACTTATTCAAAACCGGCCTCAATGTCCAAGCAGTACGCTGTTTGGATTCTCAAAACCCATAGGGGGAAGTATTTCTCCTTATGGGGACTGCTTTCCCTTTATTTTATCCGGAGAAGCAGATCATGGGATGGAGCTATTCAACGCAATGGCGTTCAAAAAAACAATTGGTCGAGTATCTTACTGATTCATATCGCTTTGGCGAAAATCAGGAACTCTTAAAGTCCAGTGTAGTAGGTAACAACCACTGGTACTTGGCCAAACTGAAGACGACCGGAGAAATCTGGATTGGTCTTGATATGATGCAAAGTGGCCGTGAGGATGGCTGGGGCTACAAAGATCTAACTGCATCATGCGGACCTGTCGTAGTGAACTGTCCGTTATCTTTCTTAAAGGCGGCCAGCACACCAGAGCCAGATAGTTTCGATGCAAAATGGCGTGAGCGTGTTATTGCTTATCATGAAAGCAAGAAGCTTAAAGCCAAACGCAATCTGGAGCCAGGTGTTGTTGTTGAGTATGGTGGTAATGAGTATGCGTTAGAAGAACCGGCCGGCCCAAGGATGGGTTGGTACGTTAATCGCCTACCTGACAAACGTCGTTTTCGTATGAGTGCTAGACAACTCGGACAAGCCGAGATAAGAGGGGCTAATCACTGATTGGCTCAAAATGCTCCCTTCTTTACGAAGGGGGTATTCCAAAACATCTAACCAGGTGTTTCGGAATGCCAGAATTCTCGACAGCAATTCACTGCTGTCCTGAAGAGTCAGTCGGACTTACCAAAACCGGCCTCAATGTCCAAGCAGTACGCTGTTTGGAATCCAAAACCCATAGGGGAAAGCATCCTTTCCTTTATGGGCGGATGCTCCCTTTAACAAGGAGAGAAAAATGCAAAATACACCAGAGTTTGGAGCACCAAGAGCGTCAGATAACATGACAACTATGGAGCTGCGAAACGCCAGAACGCCGTTCACACTTGATGTAACACTGGATAAACTTCGGTATTACCTTAAAGCAACATTACATCATGACGCTGTGGAGTTACTTGAAAAGGCAGTTGATAAAGCCAAGGTAGACAAAGATTATTTTAATCGACTAGAAAGTGCACTGCTTCGAGGTTCAACCGTTGAAGGCCGAGAGTTATTCTCAGACTTTGGCGATTACTGGGCAAGAACGAGTGCGGTAATTCCATATTACCCACATCACGATGCAGTAAACAGCATTGATACCGCTTTATTTCACATCCGAATTGGTGATATGAAAGAAGCAATTGATGACTTTAATTTTCTACATAATCGTTCTGTGGATTAATAACTTTGACATGTAAGCTGAGTTACCCGGATATAACGGGATAAGAGAGGTTGATGATACATCAGCCTTTGAATACTCTCTCAAAGAGAGGGTATTCCCAAGCATTCAATAGAGTGTTTCGGAATACTCAATTCTCGGTAGCGTTATCGTTGTACTAGTGCTTGGATATAAATAAAACTTGGCACCTATGATACGACGACTTTGACGATATTTATCCTCTCGATACTATTGGCAAAATATACAACTAGGCCCAGTGCCTGGACCTATTCCAGTAGGCTATCAAACACATAGTTGAATCATTATTCGGGTAGAGTGTGAACTGCATCAATGTATATCGTTGACAGCGATCTTACCCATCGATAAAGTTATCTTAATTGTTTTTTATACCTGTCTTTTATTAGCCAGGTATGAAGTGCTCGTCCAACACACCAAGTGGACGCTCAACTATTCATCTGTACGCAGATGATGTCACTGAATTGATTATCTGTAAGCAGATAATTCACCCATAGGGGAATACTTTTTCCCCTCATGGGCATAAGTGTTCTCCTTTTTTTTATCTGAGGAGTAACACTTATGACTGCAATCAATGTTCTTGAAGTAAGCTTTGAGGAATCGTCTGAGCAAACGCTGGAAGATACCATGCACGATCTGATTTTATTGTCAGATAGCATGACTACACCAGCTGGCAAAAAGACAATTGAAGCTGCAATTGAGGCTATTGCTGAAGAGCAACGTCGTAGAGCTGCTAAACCAGTTCTTGTCGCTATTTAGGCTTCCGCTGTTTAACTGCAGAAAGAGTTGTCCCTCCTCGGGGGGACAATGTATCTGCAATCTGAAAGGCAGTATCTCTGTCTTTATCCACCAACAACGCTTTTAAGATTTCATTGGCTTTTTGTACTTCTAAAGCCTCGCGTCCGCCGTGGATGATATTCAGAGTTTTCTTTTTTTCTGCCATTTAGTTTTCCATTTTCAGGGGGAGCTTATGCAAGCAATTCTCAATTTAACAAAACAAATGACCTGGTGCGAATTTTCTGGGTCAATCTTTGGACTGCTTGGCGCTTTTTTGGTTGCCATGCAGGTTCCTGGATCAGAGTTTGGATTTGTATTCTTTTTAATTTCAAATCTTTTCTTTATCCAGTTTTCGTTAAGTAATCGATATTACGCACTGCTGCTGATGCAAGTGGGTTTTACGGCTACCAGCTTGATGGGGATTTATAACGGGTTTTTCGTTTAATCCTTCAATGTCTCAACAGTTAGCTGTTGAGAAAACTTTAACCCGGAGGGTAACAATCCCTCACGGGGGTTTGACCTTTCGATTAGTGAATGGAGATCATCATGACTCAATCTAAATTTATTACTGACAGAGGCCAGACCGTAACCATTGAAGAGAAATTGGCCAGTATTCCTTATGGCTGGTCTGGTCAGATAGATGTGTCCGGTGTGGAGGAACGAGAAGGGCATATATATGCTTCTGATTCTCCTTCATTCTATGGTACCTACTGGGTTCTTGTAGATGGCACTGAAATGTGGCTTGAGGATTTTCTCGATGCAACTGTGGCCAATAGTTTTGCTGAAGAAGTAAAGCAAGCCGCACTCATTAAAACCCAACAAAGACATTAAGCAAGTGAAGCTTCATATTTAACGCTCTCTGGTTTTCACCAGGGGGCGTTTTTTTGTGCCCGACATCTGGCCCTTAGATTAATCATAAGAAGTGCATGAACTCCTCAAATGACTGAGGCAAAATTAATCTATGCCTGCTTCTTGTGACGCCTAAATAGAGCCTTGACGCTAAAGATGATCGAGCGGCCTTGTTTTCTTTACTTTGAATAGACATGGATCTTTTAACGTCATACAGCTGTTGAATGATTGCTGGTGCCAACATGACGCTATCGAATTCATGATTACGTGCATTTTGAAATAAACCAATAACATACTGAGCTGAATGAGACTGTAACGATTTAGTCTTTTGCCAATTCTCAGTTTTGTAGCCTTTTTCAAATAATTTAGTTAGATGAGCGACTGAACGATGTCTTGAGTTCTGGTTTAAAACATCATTCCAATCATTGTAATTACTTAACCCAATTACTCTCACAGATTTTTTCTCTCGGTAAAGGCGTATACACCCTTGAGCGAATTGATCTAGCTGTGGTCCACTACCTAGAACTCGATATGGTAGTTTTAAAGCGGCTAACCTCTCTGACCACTCGAATAGCTCCCATAAATCATCTACCCAGATAGCCGTAGGCTTTATGGGAACAATAGGTCGGTCGTAATATTCAATTTCACAAGACTTTTCACGATTGGCTATGAACTCATCCATTACTGGTAAGGAGTGTAGGTCGAGAGAGAAATTTACAATATCGCCAAGCTTTCCTGGAGTTCTTATAGATGAGTTCATCTGTCTCTCAATTGCCGGAGACATTCTTTTTGCAGTTATAGAATTGATAGTCTGAAACTTGTCTCCAAGCCCAATATAGCCTTGATTGCTTCGTTCAATAATTTCCAACATTGGCTCGCTTAAATCATGACTTTCATCCACAATCAAGTGAGAAAAATATGCCGGTATTTTATAACGATGTAGTGAGGCATATTTAACAACATGCATATCACGAACCGGCACTTCTACAGGAAAGTTTGCTGGAGGATTCATAATAAACTCCCATAGCAAAGAAGCGTGAGAAGTTAAATATGACTTATCATCAAAACTAAGGCCACTCACCCACCTCGGAATTAAGTCTTCTGTAATTTCACTATCGCGAGTCGAGCAAAACCTAGCAACCATCTGAAAAATAATACTGCTAACGCGATTTGGTAAGTATGTAGATACTGACTTTAAATGAAATTCTGTAGCGACAGCATTAATAGGATTTGCTTCTCTATCCAGAGATGTTCTATTCAATTTAATATTATGCTGAGAATGCTCTTTGGAGATCATAAGGGCGGCGAGTTGACCAAACGTCATTGGCTGAACAGATGGGTGTAATACTGCCCTAAGTGCGTCAAGCTGAACTCTTGAATGGGTTAAAGCTAAAATTCTCTTACTATTATTTTTATTTCTACTGACCATAATTTCAGAGATGGCCGAGAGCATGTGCGTTTTTCCAGTTCCAGCATATCCTTGAACATCAATATGCTCATCTGAAAGGCTGCGCTCTATTTGACTGAATATTCTATGTTGATTGCTGAACATTTCCCGTTGATGTCCAGATGGTAATGCGATTATTACCTTTTCCTGTATGTCGGGGTGTTTGTAGTTGGTTTTAAACTCATAATCCCACCTCCCTTCTGCTGTCAGATACTTGGAATGTCTGACATCGTTCTCAGGAAGTAGATATATTTCATTCTCCTTCGCCAGGTCACGACCTTTACGGATTGAAGCTGTTGAAAAACGATCTTTTATTTCATGAACGAATTTCTTCTCTGACTGACTTTCATATTCTTGACCAATATTTATAATCTCAT
The DNA here is from genome assembly GCF_002379485.1 of Methylophaga sp. UBA4204. Classification (NCBI taxonomy): domain Bacteria; kingdom Pseudomonadati; phylum Pseudomonadota; class Gammaproteobacteria; order Thiotrichales; family Piscirickettsiaceae; genus Methylophaga; species Methylophaga sp. UBA4204. The sequence goes on from NZ_DFTU01000090.1 coordinate 8,420, forward strand.
GAAGAACTTTTTCTAGTCTTAAATTATTAGGGGGGATTAGAGAAGGTAATTGGTTAATGACATACAAAGCAGCCAATTCATATAAGGACAGGGAGTGAAACTTATTACTGTTTAAAACAGATAAATTAAGATCGTCACCGTCATAAAAAACTGACTCTTCCAAAACTAATTCGACAGTTTCATAACTAATGGGTAAAAACAATCTATTGATCATGAATTATCATGCACTATTCCAAGAGGTTCACTCAGTAACAGAAAGAGATTCTTAGGAATCTTCTTCATTAAATTGTTCAACAAGATATTGGAAACGATTTGCTATCAATTCCTGGTCTGTAAATCTCAGTCTGATCTCGTCATACATGCCTTTTTTCTCTAACCTAGATATTTCTCGCTGAATAAACTCATCAGCCAGAGCTACCTTGATAGAACTAGCATTGCCTGACTCTTCGAGTAAATGATGGTGAGAGAATGGTTCGGTATAAATTCTATTAACAATCTGTTTGCTAATACTGTTGACTGCATGCTTGAAATCAAACTTCAAACCAACTTTTCGCTGCATAGATATGATGTCAGAGATTATCCAAGACATTAATTCTTCTATATTGGTAATCGCTATACTCTTTGAACAATTTTTTAACGTTGTTTGAAGATATCTTCTTTGGAGCCTATTAGGTATCCGAGTCTTTGCATCAATTACTTCATTAAGACTCAATACTTCTGCATAACGGTTTCGTTGTTTGGAAAAATTGGTTATTTTAAAAACAACCGCATCCTTACCCCGAGCTTTCTCATATGTCACGGCAATGTCATATTTTTTATGCTTGTTAATTTGCTCTACTGCAGGTTTCAGTACCTGACTATTAAAGTACTTCCATTGTGGGTAGATATTGTTTTCAAAAAAACCCATTTGCCGACGCAATGACTCGAAAGAAATTGTAAATTTTGGCTTAAAAGCATAAGACTTGAAGATTGCATAAAGACGCTGTGCATTACCAGTGGTTAGAGCCTCCAATAGTTTTAAGTCAAGCTGAGCATAGCTCTGGATTGGAACCATTTCCTCATATATTTCGCTTTGAACCTTAACAATAATGTGATCTTTATCATCAGTAGGGTTGTAAGTGATCCGTGGAAACATTGATATGAAATCAAACCCCATTTGGCCCTGATTGTTTGGACCGATGTAGTTTCTCACACGCATATCCATAAGACCTTCAGCAGCATCCCTGAGCTGTTTGCTTCGATTACTTTTATCAAATAATTTGCTGTCTATCTTATTTACTGGAACCCGTATGATGATACTTTCCATAGAAAATGATTCGACATACTGATCATCCCTATCAAGATAAAATTGCTTTACTGTTTCATATATCTCTATAAATAGTAGCCACTGTATCTTTGTAAATGAGTTTGAGTATTCTGCTAAAGAGAAAGAACGATTAATTAAACGAAACTCACGCTCTTCCTCGACTGTTAAGCCATCTATTACTAACTCACCCTCAAGTGCGTCTGCCTTATCTGAATTGGTGGCTTGATCTCCAGAATACTCTTGACTGAGTTGATCCCCAAGCAGGTCATTTTCTTCATTTTCACTCATTAAAAACTGGACCTCGTAAAAGCTACGACCTTTGACTATTAGTGGAGCGTACATTAAAAACGTAAAAACTACGACCTTTAAGTAATATGTCTTTGAATATAAAATAATTATAGATGCATTAATTTATGCTTGCGACAGAAATCACAAATAGAATAAATCGATGCTAGGAATATTATAATCCCTCAGATTCACACGTAAATGTTACGACCTAAGTGTTTTTAGGTCGTAAAGAATACGTACAAAAATCATATTTCACTCCAGAAGTAAGCTGCATTTAATCATCGTAAAACCTACGACCTTCAGAGGTCACCCGTAAATCTTACGACCTAACTAGCACTACAAAGCCAATGTTTACAGGCGCTAACAACTGCTCGTAAAACCTACGACCTTCAATCATATCTCGTAAAACTTACGACCCAACTAGGAGTGCAAAGCCAGTGTTTACAGGGGCTGACAACTACTCGTAAAACTTACGACCTTCAATTGTATCTCGTATAAATTACGACCTAACTAGGGCTGCAAAGCCAGTGTTTATAGGAACTGACAACTACTCGTAAAACTTACGACCTTTAGAGGTCACTCGTAAATCTTACGACCTAACATGCTCTGCAACCTCAATATAGATAGGGGTTAACAGTTGCTCGTAAAACCTACGACCTTTAGATATCGTTCGTAAACCTTACGACCTAACTGGCACTGCAAAGTCAATATTTACAGGGGCTAACAGTTATTCGTAAAACCTACGACCTTTAGATATCGTTCGTAAATCTTACGACCTAACAAGCTCTGTAACCTCAATATAGATAGGGGTTAACAGCTGCTCGTAAAACCTACGACCTTCAGACAGTACTAGTAGATCCTACGACCTATCGAATACTATTAGCAGACCGTTTGTGCTCTAAAAGCAGATCATAATAGTTACGACCTAAGTAGCTATAACCTCTTATAAATGCCGATACACACTAGCGTAAAAGCTACGACCTTCATATTTTTACAAGTTAGTATTGAGATATGTATTAGTTATTCGTCATAAATCCTTTTCAATAGTTGATACGCATATAACTGGTCACGCTTTCGCAGCACTCTACAGAAGCATTTTGATCATTAAAAGCGATAACCGGATATTGGTCTAAGCCGGTTATCATTCATTCAATCAATTTGATATCTATGAAGTGAGGGTGCTTTAAATGTAAACTGATAACTTGCTGATATAGTGGTTTTGGGTCAGTGATAAAAGTTATTCACAGGGGAAGTAGTAAGGCTCGTAAAACTTACGACCGTCAGGCTCTAACTATTCGTAAAACCTACGACCTTAATTAACTTATACACGTAAAACCTACGACTATTGTGAATAAATATCGTAAAATCTACGACCTAGAACAATATAACTAATTGATATCAATAGAGTTATAACACTAGTAAATATCCTTAATAGATCTTATCTTATTGTTATCTTATTAAGAGTATTAAGATTTTCTTGTATTCAGAAAAGAGTAAGCACAAAAACGAATCGATCTGTGCACCTGATGTGCGAAATAAGTAAATCAAGACGCACTCATTAAAATCCAACAATGACATTAAGTAAGTGAGGCTTCATATATAACGCTCTTTGGTTTTTTACCAGGGGGAGTTTTTTTTGACCTTTATTAAACGTAGTGCTTATAGTGACTAATTAATTAAAGGTCAGACATGCAACCTATAACAGCAACCAAAGCACTATATATTAAGTTAGGTGGTGGAAGTGATTGGGCAGATGATTGTGTCAAAAATGGATATATAAAACTCGGATATATTGATGTCGATCATAAGCTTTGCTCACAAGGTCTCTGGGAGGAGCTAAAAGCAGATTTTCCATATGGTAATAACCCAGGAGCTAAAACTCGACATATTAACCAGGTACAGAAATTCTACGAAGAGCCAGAATCAACACTTTGGATAATGTTTCATGGTGGAGCTTTGTACTGGTGCTTTTCAAAGCCTGAAATAACCATACATCCAGATAATACCAAAACAAGACCTGTTTTATCTGGATGGTCAAAGACAAGCATTACAGGAAGTGAGCTTATAACTGGACGTTTGAGTGGCAAGTTACTGGCCACACAATCATTTCAGGGCACGATTTGTGATGTAAGAGAGCTCAATTACCTACTTCACAAAATAAATGGCACGATGGAGCCACATGTAGCTAAAGCCGAGGATGCAATGGAGGCATTGATTGAGGCCACTATTCCAATAATCAAAAACCTTCATCCTGATGATTTTGAGATACTTACTGATCTGATATTTAGACAAGCTGGCTGGCAACGTACCGGCGTAACCGGTGGAACACTTAAAGATATCGATCTAGATCTCATTTCACCGTTAACCAACGAAAGAGTAGCTGTTCAGGTGAAATCTACTGCCAGTAGAGGCGTTTATAATGCCTGCAAAAATCAATTTGAACAGTTAGCAGGCTTCAGTCGTTATTACTTTGTAACCCATTCACCATCAGATGATTTACTTAAGAAGGTCGAAATAGACGATAAAGATGATCAGATAATATTTTGGAATGCTCGAACACTTGGGGAGTATTCAGTTAAAAATGGCTTAGTTGGTTGGTTAATCAATAAGGCCACATGAGGCACTGGAATGGAAACCATACTCGATCAAATAAAAAAAACTATAAGTGACTATCAATTACAAGACTGGCTAATTGAATATCCTTGGTTAACTGGGTTTCTGGGCAATCCTAAATCGTCAATTTGGTTTATAGGTGAAAATCCTAGCCTGAAGGGTGTTATCAACGTACATAAACACAACTTAGTGAGAAACGAAAATCTTCAATGGAACTCGCATGATGGAGATAAACTGTTACGCGAAGCAATTACAGAGGCTGGTTTAAAAAAAACGACTACTGATGGTAATGATAACTGGAGTTGCTACATAACTAATGCCATCAAAGAGCCTGAAATAGTCACTGAACGAAATATCAAGAAACAAAAGGCTAGTTACTGGAGAGATCAAGCAGAACGATGGTTACCAATATTACAGATGCAGATAGATAAAGGAAATCCGAAAGTCTTGGTTTTACTTGGTGGCCAATCAGAAAAAATAATTAATTACATGATTAAAAATGGACTTAATGCACCTGCTACAGAAAAGATTCATCATTATTCATACATAATGATGAGACCAGAAGCAGGAACACATAGAGGCCCCAGGCATCCAGATAGGATTCAGGAATTTAAAGACAGTATTAAAAAAATTGCCTCAAAATATAGTGAATAAACTATGAGGGTATTGCTGGCCACTTTACACCATGCCGCATTATTTCTTTTATTGACTCTTCAGGTTCATCTGGACTGAAAAATCCCCAATATTGCTTTTCATGAGGCTTTTTTAGCCGGTTGTAGATATTGCCAATATCAAGACATTGAATGAATGCATGGATTTTACCGTCAGGCCCCATCGCTTTGATGAGTTTGCAGCGGTCGTCCTCACTATCGAAAATCATATTTTCAAGATCATTGACCAAATACATACTCTACCTCCTTGATAGACCATGACAATTATCTAAACACTGCTGAATTATACCTAGAGATTCAGTTAACCTTGAACTTACATCTTTTGCAGTAAAGCGTAATATCCGCCAGCCATGCAGTGTAAGCAGGTTCTGACGTTCACGGTCACGTTGAAATTTATCTTTATATGAATGTGCCGTGTGGCCATCCAATTCGATCGCAAGCTTATGAGCAGGGAAGGCGATATCAATTTGAAACTTTCTGCCAGGTATCGCACCTTCTAATTCCCATACGCATTCTGGCCAGTAAACCTGGCAACATTCAAAAAGAACTCGTTGTGGTGATTTTGTTTTTGATCGCTTTTTACCGATGCCGGCAGGAAGTTTCTTAGACTGCTTGGTACCGGTTTTATTTAGTAACCCCAAACGTAATGCTTCACGCTCTGAAAGCCTAATAGTCATCTATTGTCACTGTTCAATAAATACTTTCAGAATCTCATGGAACATAAATCACGCAAGGTTCACATGATGAATCAAGTGCTCGCCTGTATGATGTGACGTGATTACGTACCAGGGAAGGGAAAATAGTGAGACAACTAAAAGAAGAAGCGCAAACCGATACAATTGCTCGTGATATCGGCTTTGATATGTACCGTTACAATATTCCAATAGCCGATATGGAAAAGTATCCTGCCGTCCAAGAAGGATATCGTCACGCCCAGAGTTTGGAGGTTAGCAAAGTCACCAGGGCAACCATTTTTGAAAGAAAACTTATTTCCATCAAAATGCGTGCATATCGCAAAGGTATCGAGGTTGGGATAACCGAAGATGATCTGGCCTCAGCTTTTCATGATTGCAAAGGTATTTGCCCGGTAACAGGTCGAGAAATGACGGTGGCCAAAGTTGCTGATACGGACTGGTCGGTAGACAGGCTGGATAATGATAAAGGCTACTTACCAGATAACATTGTCATTATGAGCAGAAGAGCAAATGATGCCAAAGATTCGCTATCTCTTCATGAGCTAATTATGTACTGCATGGGGCTTGAAGTGCCGCCAGCAAGCAAGGCAAAGTTTATTAAACAAAGTCGCAGCTTTTGGCGGAATTTAGTGGACGCATATCGCAAAAAGATGCCGAGCTATCTGTTTGGTAAGGTCATGGAAGAGTTATGCCGTGAACCTGGACAGCGACTTGCTGTTCTCACCTCTTTGAATATGCACTTACTCCAGCTGGTTTCAGATTCAAATCTAAGTGAAGTCGAGCGGTTATGGGAGAAATGCCCATTTCTCAGTGTATATCTGCGGGATGGAACCATTCACAAAAGCGAAATAGCAAAATTAAGAAAATCTGCCCTCAATGCTGTAAAAACGGCAAGTAATTCAGAAAAAGTATCTGAAATTGATATGGTCTTTAAGATGACTGCACTATTTATAAAGGCAGAGAGAAGCAATGAAATCATCAGCAAGCTAACAGAAAGGTGGAGTTCAGATATAGACAGCGACGAAACGCGCAGGGTAATCATGATGGCTGCACTGATGGATGAATCTCTCGTAAGGTAAAGATCACTTGATACGAGCCGAGAAGATCATAGAAAAAGCCACCCTTCACTTGAAAGGTGGCTTTTTTGCATCAGGCTTGTTTAAGCATTGCGGCATGGCATTTCAGGTTGGTCAAAACACCTTCTACACCAATCTCAGGTCGATTCTTCATTAGTTGAGCGAGAAATAAGGCGCGAATTTCAAAAACATCGCCGGCACTGATTGGAACTGCTATTTGATGATGGTCTTTGGCAGACATATTCAAAAAGTAGTTTTTACCCTGATTTGCGATCAGTAATCGCTTGGTATTGTCTGCACCGTAGTTGGAAAGTTCTACTTTCGGCAACAAACCAAACATTACCGCGGCAACACTGGGTAAATCACTTCGAGTGATCTGAATGCGTAACTTTTGATTCCAATTGTACTGTCGAGTGGCCACTGACATGGCACCATCAACGGCAATGGTTGCGTCCCCGCCACGGGTTTCATCATAGGCAAAATAGAGTGCTGATTGTTTGCCATAGACGTGATGACCGACAAAATTGCGTTTTTCAGAGTCCGGTTGTTGTCCACCAGCAGGTTGTTGGTGTTCTGCTTCTGGTGCATTGGGATGTGCCACTGTTCTGGCCGGTGCTGACTCATTAACAGTGGATTGCTGGACGGGTTTTGATTGAGCTACTGACCGTTGCTGTTTTGGTGGTGGTGAATCCATATTGTTCTGAGCAGGAGGTGCATCGAGCATCGGTTGTCCTTTGGGTGCTTGTTCGACAAAAACCATTTCAGGCTGATCTTTGTAATGAGCCAGAATACTAATCACATCATCACGTGCCTGAGTGTTCTTCTGGCAATATTCTAATGCTTTAGCAAACATAGCTACCTTACTGACAGCAGCCAAGCCTTTATGAGACAGGCGAAGTTTAATACCTGCAGTGGCCAGCGTTTGGTTAGTAGAATCAAGAGTGAGCGTCGTCATAAAAACCTCCGTTAAAATGTATTTATGACTGTCATATTATAACACAATCACGGTTACGCAACCCCCTAGCCAAACCCACGCCCAGCGCCATGAAAGCTCACTTTTTGCTAGCTGCGAAAATCTTTCTATTTTGTTTTTCTTTTTTGTCTTTTTTACTGCTTAATTCAATCTATTTACCGCTACGCGGGGTTCATCACGGCAGGTGAAATAGGCCGTTTAACGGCTTAACAGTTTTTAAAGAATCGAAATACGATCACATCGGCAGAACATAAGAAAAGGAGTGATGTTTCAGGTGAGGTGTTAACGTTTGCTTAACTAAGGTTGTGTTATATTATCCCTACTAATATTCAATATTAAGGGCAGTTTATGAACATGGCGCCAGAGCTAATGAAGCTCGTTGAACGTTTTGAAGACGTGTATTTGCCATTACGAGACCAACAGCATGCCGTGGCAGATTTTGTTCGTGGGGATTCGGAATATCCGTACTGGGCGCATCTGAAAGCTGACCGGGAAACGGTAGCTGCTCACATCGAATTGTTGGAATACCAAGAGGACGATATGGATGCTGGCGGCACAACGTCGATGCCTGCGGTCTTGGGTGTACCGTATGACATGCTGGCGGAAGTACGTGCGATTAACGATATGCGGGACAATCTCGCCTCGTTTTTGCGTGAAACCGACAAGGAGGTAACTCCCGAGGGTCAGCGATTGAGCAAGTATCTACTGGAGAAAGTTGGACTACGCCGGTTTAATCGTAAAGTGGCGGGACGAACCTTTCGTGTACTTGATGGACGACCAGAATCTATCAGCTTTACCTGGTCACAATCAACCACTACGCATAAATTATCTCGTGATGAGGCTGTTGCGGTCGCTGCACGTAAGATTGTTAAGACGCGAGAAAAAAAACAGCTCAAATTGCTGCAATCTGAGCAATCTTTGCTAATGGAACTGCCAGAAGGTGAAATTCTGGCCAGGGTTTATGAGCCATCACCCCAACCAAAAATGAATATCATCATTGATGGTAAACGCATGCCGGTGACAACGGCCCATTTACCCCTGTTTTACCCTGCAAAACCTGGTGAACGTTTGCCGGTGATCATACCGCTGCCCAAAAAATGGGAGCGGAGGCTGCGTGTAAGACGTAGTGATGCCACATTGGAAGATGTACCGCTTTGCCCAATACTTAATATCCATCGTTATTTACCTGAAGACAAGCTAAGGAAGAAGAAATGATTAAATCTTCACACATACTTAACGTGTCGATTGCCCTTATCTTTTGGGGAGCGGTGTTGGTATATGCAGCACATCGCGACAGTGAACGCATCAAGACCTTAAAAGCTTCTGCCGTAAATTGCGTACAAGCTGGAACTCACAAACTGTGACGGGCTAGCTGACAATGGTGTTGCAGTAGACTTATTTTTGCAAAACGCCTCCTATCAAACCGCTATTAAAAATAAAGTGCTAGACGTGAACGACAAACCACGAAAGCAAATCAAAGTACTCGTTGTATTCACTCACCAATATGCCGCAGAACATGGCATTTCTTTGCCTGACAGCTATACTTCACACTGGTCAAAACCTGAAAGTGACTGACAAGGAGGTTTACATTGCTTGAAGATAACATCATAAAGTTTGCAAAGATGCGCTTAGAAGTCCTTAGAAATATGTCGAAAAACTTCATTGAGCTTCAAGATGTATTGTCTCTGTATTACGAGATAAGAGGACTTACCGAGCTTCGCAAGCTTAGCCCCTGTTGTTTATCCGACGGCGCCATAAACGAACTGATACTGGCTGAGAACTTGGCGAACCTCACTATGAGAAATGTGAATCCCGAAGCAATTAAGATCCGAACTGAGCAGGGTATGCGTTTCGATGAATACACGCTGATGTCTGAGCGTGGACTTGCTGATCTGATCTTCAAAGAAGGTGGCCGGTTCAATAATCCGGACGCAGTGTCGGTAGCCATACACCGGGGCATCATTGATGATGTTAAAAACGAACGTGCCTGCTATGAGCGAATTGAGCGTCAGGAAAGGAATAATACAGAATCATGAAGGCAGAGCACGGACGATTTGGCCCGTCTTAGTTGGGCGATATAGCAATTTGCTCAACATAGACACGTGCAAAATGTGCAGACCGTTAATCAAGAAAATATATAACTGTGCCGCTGCAACACTACTAACCGGCTAGAAATATATATAATAGGAGCAGGAAATGCCAACACTGGAATTCAAAGGTAAACAATTCGTTTATTCACATCATTTGAGCGTGCCATTCAGGGAGCTGAGGGTGGATGTCGCTAAATCATTACCAGCTGCTGGCCACAAGCCGTCTCTTGATGACAATCTCATCATTCATGGCGATAATCTGGAGGCTCTTAAAGCATTGTTGCCCACTCATGCTGGCAAAGTAGACTGTATCTTCATAGACCCGCCTTACAATACAGGTGAAGAAGGTTGGTGTTACAACGACAATGTACGCTCTCCTTTAATGCAAGAATGGCTGAAAAAGTCAGCCAACCCAGTAGATAAAGAAGATTTAGAGCGTCATGACAAATGGTTGTGCATGATGTGGCCGAGAATCAACCTTCTTCGTGAGCTTCTCGCTGACGAAGGTAGTATTTGGATCACTATTGATGACAACGAAATTCATCGTTGCAGAGCACTTTTTGATGAAATATTTGGGGCAGATAACTTCGTTGCTTGCTGCGTATGGGAAAAGACATACACACCTAAAAGTAATGGTCGAGTAATAAGCACAGATCATGATTATGTCCTTGTATACGCTAAGACAACTGCATTTGTACACCATGGTTGGAATTATCTGACTAGAAATGAAGAGCAGGTATCAAGGTATAAAAATCCTGATAATGACTCTCTGGGCCCATGGCGAACATATCCCTTAGATGTCAGGACTGAGGATACAGAAAAGCGCGAAAAATATAGATATGAGGTTGAGCTACCATCAGGCAGAATCGTAAAACCCGCTAAGGGACGACACTGGTCACTGCCTCATGTTGAGTTCATCAAACAAAGAGAGGCTGGTGAGATTTACTTTGGGGTTAATGGTGATGCAATGCCATCCAAAAAGGCTTATTACAACCCCGACGAAGATAAAGGCGTTATTGCACGAAGTTGGTGGTCATATAAGGATACTAAGGGTAATCAAGATGCAAAAAGAAGATTAAATGAGATCTTTGGCGAGACTGAATCTGACTTTATCACCCCCAAACCATATCAATTAATTGAACGTGTTTTAGAAATTGCGACTGACAAAGATTCAATTATTCTCGATTCATTTTCTGGCTCAGGTACGACAGCAGAAGCTGTATTAAGAAGAAACCGACATGATGACGGTCGAAGAAAGTTTATTCTCATCGAGTGTGAAGACTATGCTCATAAAACAACAGCTGAACGCATCCGCAGAGTAATATCTGGCTACAGTTTCACAGGTAAGCAGCGAGACGAGCTATACAGAGAGAACATTACATGGACTGCATTTGAGAAAAAGCAGCCCGAGGTCTTAGATAAAGTTACGGCTCTCGAAGCAAAGCACTCCTCTGAATACGACAGCATCAAAAAGCAGATAAAGGACGGTGTTCTTACTGTTGTTGGTGAGCGAAATATCAAAGAAAAAGCTCCTGGGCTCGGAGGCAGCTTTACCTTTTGCACACTTGGCGAGCCAATTCAGATCGAAAGCCTGCTTAATGGTAAAGACCTTCCAAGCTTTGATGCGTTGGCGAAATATGTTTTCTACACAGCAACCGGACAATCGCTTGCTCAAGTAGCAAAAGCCTCAGTTGATGGCTTTGTGGGTGAAACTGATCTATTCAGAATTCACCTTTTCTATCAGCCAGATGTGAACTGGCTGCGGTCCAACGAGGCCGCATTCAATACCGAAAAACTAGAAGCTGTTATCCAGAGCAACAAGACCGGTAAACGATCTATTGTATTTGCCGTGGCCAAATTTATGAGTCAAAAGGACCTGACCGCGAAGAAGGTAGAGTTCTGTCAGCTCCCCTATGCCGTTCATCGCATTATGGGGGCATAGCATGGAGTTCAAAGAATACCAGCAAGGCGTACTCGACAAACTCGACTATTACATCCAGACGCTGGCTGAGGAGAAAGAAGAGGCTGAGGACTATCAGGCATTCCAAACCAGCAAGGGAAAGTCGGTACCACTCTCTAATTGTGCCGAAAAAGCGTGGGATAAACTTGTCCAAGAAAGACGACTACCTTATCTTATGACCAAGCAAGGTGGCTTAGTGCCACCTCCTTACATCAGCCGCTATGATGGGCTTGATCGCTCCATAGCAAATATTTGTTTGAAGGTTCCCACTGGTGGTGGCAAAACATTACTCGGTGCGGCTGCAGTTGAACGACTGCAAACTGATTTATTCCGCCAGCAATCTGGCTTAGTGATATGGGTTGTCCCTTCTGATGCCATTTACAAACAAACATGGAAGCAGTTGGCCAACAGAGAACATCCATACCGCCAAATTCTGGAGCGTGCCTCTGGCGGCCGCGTGAAAATGCTGGAGAAGAATGACGCATTTACGAGACGTGACATTGAGGAAAGCCTCTGTGTGATGCTGCTCATGCTTCCATCAGCCGCCCGAAAATCAAAAGAAACGCTCAGAATGTTTCGTGATAGCGGTAAATTCACTTCTTTTTTTCCGATTGAGGACGACTCACCAGCCAACGATGCCTTGTTAAAATCCGTCTCCAACCTCGACACCAATGATTTGACCGAGTATGGCTGGCAAGATGGAGTTGCACCTGCCTCGGTATCAATCAAGCAGAGCCTGGGAAATGTGATGCGGCTTGCTCGACCGGTAATTGTTATTGATGAAGGCCACAAGGCATATAGTGATACAGCAAGAGAAACCCTGTGCAGCTTTAATCCTAAATTTATCTTGGAACTGTCTGCCACCCCAAATTCTGGTGGAAAACATCACTCAAATGTTCTGGTGAATGTGCCGGGCTCTAACCTCAAAGACGAAGAGATGATTAAGTTGCCTATTAATGTCATCAATGAGGCAAAAGGAGATTGGAAACATACGTTAACTCTTGCCCACCAGCAGCTGACCGCTTTACAGAAAAGTGCGGTTAAGCTTCAAGGTGATAATGGCCGATATATTCGGCCCATTATGGTTATTCGTGTAGAGCGTACCGGCGACAATCAACGAGATAGTGGCTATATCCACGCAGAGGATGCCAGGGAGTACTTGCAAGATCAGCTTGGAGTGCACGAAGATGAAATACGACTCAAAACATCTGACTCTGATGAGCTCGGTGATGATGATTTGATGCTTGATACATGCAAGGTTCGATACATAATCACAAAGGATGCCCTGAGAGAAGGTTGGGACTGCCCATTTGCTTACATCCTTACAATTCTCTCAAAAATGACTGCACATACCGCTATTACACAGATGATTGGCCGTGTTCTACGCCAACCACACGCTGAGTTAACACACACTCCCGCACTAGATGAGTGCTATGTCTTCACTTTTGATCAGGACGTGAACGATGCAGTTGATAGTGTCCGAAAAGGACTTGAGGAAGAAGGTATGGGTGACATCGCTGGAAGCGTAAGAACTCAAGATCCATCGAATCAAGCGAAAGTGCAACGCAAAGAGACCCTGAAGCTGCGTGATAAATATCAAACAATCCCTCAAATATTCCTGCCCAGAATCCTGCACAAAGATAGTACTTCGGCTGGTGGTTTCAGGGCTTTTGACTATGACCGGGATATTTTGGGGGAAATCGACTGGGACTCGGTATCTTTTCTCAGTAACGCACAAGCCATCGAACTGGCAGACGATAAACTTCAGCGGACTATTGCCAAGATTGGATATTCAGACACCAATAAAGATGGTCAGAAAATCCTTGGCTTAGAGCTGGAACAGCAGGTAAGTGACTATGACACCCTTACCGGCCTCGATATTCCATTTCTCGTTAGGCAACTGGGTGAGCATATTCCAAACCCCTGGCAGGCCATGAGAATACTGGAAGAAACGCTGGATATTCTTCGCTCCCGGTCAATTACAGACGCTCAGATCTACGCCAACCGAATGGAGTTGCTTCGTTCGATGAAGCTAGATTTACGTAGCCAGGTTAGTAGTCTGTCAGAGTCATTGTTTCGCGAGAAAATTGAATCTGGCGATATTTCACTGAGATTGATGGCGTCACAGAACAAGCAACTGAACTGGGAGCTGGCCAGAACTCTTGAAGTAACCATTAACGAAGACGATCAGATCCTTCGCAAACGTGATGGTTCCGACATTGAAAAAAGCTTGTTTGAAAAAGTTTATCAAAGCGAACTTAATAACCTTGAGCGAGATACCGCTTGGTATCTTGATTCACGAGACTGCGTTTACTGGTGGCATCGCATTGCGGTTCAAAAATCTAATTACAGCCTGCAGGGCTGGCAACGGCAGCGAGTATATCCAGATCTGTTGGTTTGTGTTGAAGATAACGGCAGTGGTGTGCGCCGATTCAGTGTGCTTGAGACCAAAGGCGAGCACCTGAAAGGAAACGATGACACAGAATACAAACGTCGTTTATTTGAGCTACTTACAGAGCATGTGCAGACTGCTGTTAAGAGTGGCGAACTCACCCTTGAAGCTGCTGGCGGAGGCATGTCGTTCACAATGCTGATGGAGGATAGCTGGCAGCAATCACTTTCGGGAGAGGATATTAAGTGAGTCAATGCACCAAATGACGATTTTATATTGTCATTTAACACTGGTACTAAAAGGTGATACTATAATTAATGAAAAAAAAGCACGAGATCACACTAAAACAGATTTTCTCTAGGCCCGTCAGTGCCAACATTAAGTGGCCTGATATAGAAAAGCTCTTTGTTGAGCTGGGCGCTGAAATTAGTGAACGTGAAGGATCACGTGTTGAGGTGTTTCTCTTCGGACAGGTGCGTGTTTTCCACCGGCCACATCCAAGGCCAGACACTGATAAGGGTGCTGTTTCGAGTATTCGAGAATGGTTAAAAAGCCAGGGGGTCAAACCATGAGCAAATATAATGTAATGAACGTCGGTGGCTATAAGGCCGTGGTCAAATACGATCCGGAAATTGAAATGTTTCGTGGAGAGTTTGTTGGCCTTAATGGCGGTGCTGACTTCTATGCCGACGACACGGGTGGATTGAAGCTCGAAGCTATGAAATCACTCCAAATCTTTCTTGATTCTTGCAGAAAACGTGGTATCAAGCCCACAAAACAGTTTTCGGGTCGATTCAACGTCCGTATTTCTCCATCGTTGCATGAGCGTCTGGCCATCACCGCAGAATCAAAAGGGATTAGTATAAACAGGCTAGTTGAAGACGTTTTAGATGAAAGGGTAAGAGCCTAAACGCAAACTAGTCAGAAACCTTCATCAGCTTTGGAGGATATTGACGAAGAAACTCTGCTTCGTTCAGGAGGTGCTGAAAGCCAAGCCTCATATACGTCATTGTGCAAAAAGCACAGCTTAGTTACCGTAGTTTGTAACATGTTATAGTTTAGTTATTAGGTATCAGTAATAATTATTTTTTATAGTATTTCAAAAATTTACATATTAAAGCCAGTTATACCTCTCAAATCAGCGAACTTGCGGTTAGTAAGTGAAATAGTATGTATGTGAAGAGCGTGAAAGATTTCTCTCATATCGTCGCTTCAGCACCAATTTGGGTTCAGTGGATACTTATGAGTCAGAACCATTAATACTAATGAGGTAGTAGCGGTAACGAGATCAGGGCCGTTAACGACAATGGATGAGCGCGGGTCGATCTTATAATCGATGGTGACTAGCGAACGTTCCTCGTGCCCAAGAATATCCTTAAGCTCACCTTGGGCTGCCTCTTTCAGAAGCTGATTGATTTCGCCAACTGTAGTAGTGCGCTCAACTTCAAATACGCAGTCAGTCAAAGAAGCATTTGCCAATGGCACACGTACAGCATGACCATTGATACGTCCTTTCAAATCCGGAAAAAATTTCTGTGATAGCTGTGGCCGACCCCGTTGTCGTCGGGATCAAACTTAAGCTGCTGGCGCGAGCTCGGCGCAGATCTTTGTGTGGCTGATCAAGAATACTTTGACCGTTGATTAAGCAGTGAATCGTTGTGATAGAGCTGTGACGGATACCGATATTTTCATGGATTACTTTCACTATCGGCGCCAAACTGTTAGCAGTGCAAGACGCAACGGTAACGATCTGCAGTAACGGTAATGGCTCAGCTCGCTGGTTGATTCGAAGATTATAATAGTTCCCATCCGAACAACTGATTGAAAATGATGTCATCGCTAGACTAGCCGGCTCTAAAATGGCGAATTAGTACTCTCTGCTTTGGCAGGGGCAACTTCAGAGGCTATTTTCTTCACCACAAGTACGAGCAATTGATAATATTCAAATGTAAACATATTGTGTCTAACGTTTGATTCTATTCAACGATACTCGGTAAATACAGTTGATAAGTTCAAACTTGAATACGTTGATTCAATGTCAAGTAGTTTTGACTAACTCAGCTCATTAATTAATTGTTAAGGAGGAACATATGACAGATGTCAATCTTGAGCTCAGCTCAGCTGATAAGCGTCGAACGCTTTGGGTTGTTCTCATTCTCAATGTTGCTATTGCAGTTGGATTTTTAGTGACAGGATATGTTGGTAATTCTAACGCTTTATTTGCCAATGGTCTTGACAACACTTCCGATGCTATTGTTTATGGATTAAGTCTACTTGCATTGAGCCGCTCACGTACATGGAAACGAGGGGCAGCACGTTTTTCCGGCTTCATGTTGCTAGTTTTCTCTGCCGGGGTCGTGCTGGATGCCATTCGTCGTTACTTTGAAGGGTCTGAACCAACCGGGACAATGATGATGTCAATGGCTGCCGTTGCAGCGGTCGTGAATCTCTTATCACTTTATTTGCTTAAAAAAATGCAAAGTAAGGATGTGAATCTTCGTGCAGCTACTACCTTCAGCATTAATGATTTCGTCGCAAATGGCGGGGTAATTCTGGCGGGTATTGTCGTTATTTGGACAGATTCCAATTTACCCGATTTATTTGTCGGGGTCGCAGTAGCAGGAATTGCACTGTATGGCGCTATCAATATATTACGCGATGCTCATATGGACATTCATGAGGAACAAGGAACCAAGCATCGTGGGAAAAATAATTAAAAGATATTTATTGGCTGTTAATGTGTGAAATTAATTTGATGCGCTATTTTATTCGTATGCTTGTGTTAAATATTTTTTAACACAATAGTTATATCCAAATTTAAGGATATGGTATAAAATGTTTTAAGTCAGCATCAGAAATTAGTCAGTAAAAAGATTTATAAATGATTGTGCTGGAAATCGACTTTATCCCTGCAATTTTCTTCTCTAAGCCCGATTTTTAGTGTATTAGCGAGCTAGATTAAATGAATTTAAAGCTTCCGCTACGGTATTTTTAATTTTTAGGATAAGCGGATTAAATTGTGGATCTTACCTTTGCATGGGAGGAGTGAGGCACTCCTACATCTCATCGGATTATCTGTTTGGTGCTCCAACCTACTGCTGATGCAAGCTTCCTTCACTAATTCCAGCAAGAACCCCACANNGCGGCATCGGGCAATTGCCCGGCCACCTGGCTCAGGTACTCCAGTACCCGGGAGCGGGCCCAGTACAGATCGGTGTTGTCATCGAAAATGACATAGACAAAGGAATCACCAAAAAAGGGGTATCCGGATTTTTTGGTTGATTGGCTCATATCATGATGACGGAACCAACCATCAGCTCAGCGGATTACCTGGTTGATGACGACTCTTCTTCACGGCCCCTGCAAGTTTGCAGCAACGCCCAGGTTCGCATGCCGAGATACGCAGTGAGGCTTCGCGATCAACACACCATGCATTCACAATGTCACTGCAAGGTCCGGCATGTCTCTGCTCAGTCCTTACGGCCTGAGCTAGCCCTATACAGCTGTTGTTTGCTCTCCTCGCTGATCCCCGTCAGGATGCCGCAGGCATTGATCTCCCGACCCTCGTTGCAACTCGCCCTCAGTGAAACGAGTTGTTGCTCAAGCGCTTGCAGAGCAGTTATCTGCGACCGCATATGAGAGATGTGATCATCAAGCAAGGCGTTGATCGCGTTACACGGCTGATGAGGATCGTCTTGAAAGATTTGTAGCTCGTGAATCTCAGCCAGTGACAGGCCTAGGATTCTGCAGTGACGGATGAAGGCCAGCCGCTCACCATGCTTCTCGGTATAGGCGCGGTAACCGTTTTCCTGCCGATCTGGCGGTGGCAACAAGCCCTCCCGTTCGTAGAATCGGACAGTCTGAGTATCGACCCCTACTGACCGTGCCAACTGTCCAATGCGCATCATGCTTCTCCTCAACAGATGGTATGTTTTTATTGACCTTATAGTTACTATATGGTTTTGAATGGTAACACCATATTGTTCAAGTGGTGCCGTGTCATGAGTAAATCTTGTGATGGCCCCTGTGGCTGCGGACTGAATTGAGCGGAGCAAAAAAGCATGAGCCACAGGGTTGATACTGGCTTCGGAGGCGAGAGCATTGGGTGATAAGTACGCGCTACCCTCCACGGGCATGCGCCACAAGGCGCTTCTAACAAGGGGGATATCTCTACTTGCCGGAGGCGCCATGCCGCTTGCCTTTGCCCCTGTGGGCTGGGCATGGCTTGCAATGATCGCTCTGGCTGCATTTTTTGCCCTGACCGCGCAATCTTCAAAGCGTCAGGTGCTATGGTCGGCCTACCTCTTTGGCCTTGGTTACTTCGGCGTAGGTGTCTCCTGGGTCTTCATCAGCATCAGCCAGTACGGCAATGGCCCTGTGGTGGCGGCGTTAGCCACAGCGGCCTTTGTCTCGCTGCTCGCCCTCTTCCCATGGGGCGTCGCCTATCTCGTGCGCCGCCTGAGACCTGAGATGGATGCGATGGCGCTCTGGCTAGGACTACCAGCGGCATGGGTGCTGAGTGAATGGATGCGCACCTGGTTCTTGGCCGGCTTTCCCAGGCTCTTTATCGGCTACAGCCAGACCGACACCACACTCGCCACTATCGCTCCTGTCTTTGGTGTGCTTGGCGTGAGTTTTCTGGTGGCACTGTTCGCCGGCGGTCTTGCGTGGGTTATCTTAGGCCCAAGCCTGCGCCGTGCAGCGGTAGCCGGTGCCGTGTTAATCGTTACTCTCGCTGGCTTGCAGCTCCTGGACCGCGAGTGGACGCAGCCAGCCGCTGACCCTATCGATGTCGCCCTCTTGCAAGGAAACATCGCGCAAGACAAGAAATGGGACCCGGATTACCGGGAAATCACAATTGAGCGCTATCAGGCGCTTACGAAGCAC
>NZ_DFTU01000090.1:27581-27844 GCF_002379485.1 Methylophaga sp. UBA4204
ACGGGGCCGACATCGTGATCTGGCCAGAAGCGGCAATCCCGATGTGGCATGACCAGGCCAAAGAATATCTTGCTGAGCTTGAGGCGTTAGCCGATCAGGCAGGCACCTTGTTAATGATTGGCGTCCCGGTACGCGAGGCGGATGGCCGCGCCTATAATGCAGTGGTAAGCCTCTCCGATCCCTCAGGCTTCTACTACAAACGCCACCTGGTGCCCTTCGGTGAATATGTTCCGTT
The DNA here is from genome assembly GCF_002379485.1 of Methylophaga sp. UBA4204. NCBI lineage: Bacteria > Pseudomonadati > Pseudomonadota > Gammaproteobacteria > Thiotrichales > Piscirickettsiaceae > Methylophaga > Methylophaga sp. UBA4204. The sequence continues at coordinate 27,817 of NZ_DFTU01000090.1, forward strand.
TCGGGATCTTTTGGGGTCGGCCCTCGAA
>NZ_DFTU01000090.1:27976-28443 GCF_002379485.1 Methylophaga sp. UBA4204
TGTTCCGTTTCGGGAGTTTTTGGGTTCGGCCCTCGACGTGCTCGGGGCGCCCATGTCCGATTTTACACCGGGACGGGACGCGCACGTCCTGAATGCAGCAGGGGTGCCCGTAGGGGCACTCATCTGCTACGAGGCGGTCTTTGGTGCTGAAGTCACGGAACTTCTGCCCGAAGCGCAGGTGCTGGTGAATGTCAGTAATGATGCCTGGTTCGGCAGCTCGCTCGGCCCTCTCCAGCACTTCCAGATGGCCCGCATGCGTGCCATCGAAACCGGACGTGACCTACTGCGAGCCACGAACACGGGTATCACAGCAGCTGTCAGCTACGAGGGAAAGATCCTCAAGCGCGCTCCTCAGTTCCGCGTAGCCAGCCTCAGCGTCGAGGTGACACCGCGAACTGGTGCGACCCCTTATGTGCGCTGGAGGGATTGGCCTGTCCTTGGTGTGATCGCACTCGGACTCGGCTTGC
>NZ_DFTU01000090.1:28516-29495 GCF_002379485.1 Methylophaga sp. UBA4204
AATTCGCCAGTATCATCGGCTGGGTACATGACGCCCGCCACTCTATAGCGAGCAGATTTTCAATTGGGTGAGGAGGAAGGAATTTGTCTACTTATGGCAATTGGCTCGCAGAGAAAGCCCGGGAGCCGAGAAAAACGATGCGCTGGCTGTGGCTCTCGCTCCTGTTACTGCTGGCGGATCAGGCTAGCAAGTACCTTGCCAGTACCATGCTTATGTATGGAGAAAGTGTATCGGTCACGCCCTTCTTCAATTGGGTCCACCGCCACAATACGGGGGCGGCCTTCAGCTTTCTCGCGGATGTCGGCGGTTGGCAGCAGCCGCTTTTCATCGGACTGGCCCTGGTTATCTCGATATTACTGGTGTACTGGCTTTGGCGTTCACCGAGCGTACTGAGTTATCGGCTCGCACTCAGCGCTATCCTCGGCGGTGCGTTGGGCAATGTCGCAGATCGCTTACGCTTGGGCTACGTCGAGGATCTTCTCGATTTTCATTATGCCCAGTGGCACTGGCCATCGTTCAACCTGGCGGACGTATGGATCGTCCTCGGTGCTGCCCTCTTTATCTGGGCCGAAATACGACATCAGCCAGGCAGCCGTCGCCGCGGAATCGGCTAGAGTTTTCGCTGACGCACGCTTGGATCCTATCCCAGATATACGCAGCTTCTTTCTCATAAAGCACACAGCAAGCCGGGTTGGTTGCCCATGCAGCATGCAGGTTGATGGTAGCATTTGCGGATGGAAGCGCCGACGCAGACAGGGAACAACACATGATCTTTCGACAACTGTATGAACCCGTATCCAGCACTTACACCTATCTTCTGGGCTGCGAGGAAACCGGACGAGCGGTCCTGATTGATCCGGTTATCAACTCGGTCGAGCGCGACCTGGCAGAGGTATCAAAGCTGGGGCTCAAGCTGGAATACACTCTGGATACCCATATCCACGCCGATCACATCACTTCCGCCCGCGAGCTAAAGCAG
>NZ_DFTU01000090.1:29705-31716 GCF_002379485.1 Methylophaga sp. UBA4204
GGATTGCCTGCCCTGCACGGACGTAGGAGTTGAGGAGGGGAGGCCCTTTCAGGTCGGTCGGCTCAGCTTCCAGCCGATTCACACGCCGGGCCATACCGATGGCCATTTCGCATACCGTCTGGACGACCGTATTTTCACCGGCGACGCTCTTCTGATCGAAGACAGTGCTATTTTTCCTGTACTTNNACACTGGCGACCTCAACACTGGGCATAGAAGGTGTTCCTACAACGCTGCTGATTGATCACGACGGTCGCGAAATTGGCCGCCTGGTCGGTGCCGCGGAATGGGACAGCCCGGCCATGGCGGATTTGATGACCCGTGCGATCTCCGAGGTTCCGGACTGACCGCGGGCCACGCCGACTGGACCAGGGGTCACCTAATTTTTCAATATAGCAATAGGTATTGAGATATTGAAATGAAAGAAGCAGAAGCTGTTAGGGCGTTTGGGGCGATGTCTCAAGAAACACGACGCCAGGGTCGTTCAATAGTTTACAGTGCTATTTTTCCTGTACTTGCTGATCTCGTAGCGTTTCTGATGCACGACTGCTGCGATGGGCACTGTGCTTATTGCAACAAAGCCATCGAGTTGTTCGCGCAGTGTGAAGGTCGCCCAACCTCACCGGGCACGGTGGACTCCAAGATATGATCAGATTCATCTATTTTGTGGAGTCTAATCTTGTTTGGTTTGTTATCACTTTAGCTGGTTTGGTCTTAGTATTCCCAGGGTTAGGAACGCACCTAGAGCCCTTTATCGGTCCACTGCTCGCGCTGCTGATGCTTGTCATCAGTCTTACCTTCGACGCACATGCCGTTGGAGTGGTCTTTCGCAAACCTTCAAGGCAACTTTTAGCACTAGGTCTGGTCTATGGTCCGATGTCGATTGCCGGTTTTCTGACTGGCCGTTTATTTTTCGGGAACGGACCTCTTGCAGCAGGTCAAACGTTGCTTGGCACATTGCCGACAGATGTTTCGTCTCCGCTGCTGGTATTAATGGCGCGGGGGAATGTTGCCTTAGCAGCCGTTTTTAATGCGGTCAATACAGCACTATCGCCATTCATTGTTCCATTCCTTTTTTTATGGCTGACTGGAATACAACTGGAAGTTCCTCTCGGGGCAATCATCTTTGAATTAGCCTTGATCGTTCTCGTTCCCACTGTTGTTGGAGTGAGCTTACGCACAGGATTTCCAGATTTTTTTGCACGCCATGATTCAACGTACGCGGGAATTGGATCAATCATATATCTTCTGATACTACTGGCTGTAGTAGGCCCAAACGCAGAAACTATCATTGGTTATGGCTGGTACGCTTTTTTGATTGCTGGAGCAGCCCTGAGTCTTAATCTGATTGGCTACCTGATAGGAATGTCCTCACGGTTGCTAACCTCTGACCGGAAAGAAGTGATTACCTATCTCTTCACCGTGAGCAAAAAAGAATTTAGCATTGCTGCTGCTTTTGTCGCCGCATCTGGCTTACCTTCAGAAATTGCGATTCCTGCCGCATTCTTTGCAGTGATACAAATGATCACTTCACCCATTGCCGCTAAGATCCTTGCACGGCACGGCTTACTTCGATTCCGAGCGAACGATCGGCACTAAGGATCTCGGTATTGCTTCAGAGCCGAATTACCCAACGAACTACTGGCAAAAGTTGATGCAGCCTTTTTAACGAAACAGGAGATGATGAGGTGCTTGCTCCATCTGCCGGCTACTCAGGCTCCGTGTTGTCGAAAAGATCTGCCAGGAAGCGGATTTTCAACATCTGCGCAAGTATATTGATTCGCCCACAATGGTTACCCCAATACTTGGCATAAATGCTTCAGGCTACTGCCGCATGCTTTCTTCACTGAGCCCTTCGAGAACCCCACAGGCCTTAATTTCCCGATCATCGTTGCAACTCGCTCTTAACGACGTGAGTTGTTGCTCCAGTACCTGCAGATCGGTTATCCGAGACCGCACATGAGTGATGTGATCATCAAGCAAGGTGTTGATGGCCCTGCAAGGCTGATGGGG
>NZ_DFTU01000109.1:0-15734 GCF_002379485.1 Methylophaga sp. UBA4204
AATTGCGGATGTTTGTAAGCACTTTGGGTTACCCCGTGACTTCGACTTTGATGGGGCTTGGTTCAATTCCCTGGGATGATCAACAGTTTTTGGGCATGTTGGGGATGCATGGCACCTATGAAGCCAATATGGCAATGCACGATTGTGATGTGCTGATTGCGATTGGTGCACGATTCGATGATCGGGTAACCGGAAAAATTGCTGAATTCTGTCCGCATGCCAAGATCGTTCATATTGATATCGATCCGTCATCCATTTCCAAGACAATTTCAGTAGATGTGCCGATTGTTGGTAATGTTGCCGATGTTCTGAATGACATGAATCAATTGCTTTCAGCCAGCAAGACCAAACCTGATCAAACAGCGTTGACTGACTGGTGGAATATCATTAACGGCTGGCGTGCTAAAAAATGTATGTCCTATGATCGCAATAGCGATCAGATAAAACCGCAGGCAGTTGTTGAGATGGTTCATGAAATCACTAACGGTGATGCCTATGTAACCTCAGATGTTGGTCAGCATCAGATGTGGGCGGCACAATACTATGGTTTCAGCAAACCCAACCGCTGGATTAATTCAGGTGGTTTGGGAACAATGGGCTTTGGTTTGCCTGCAGCGATGGGTGTTCAATTGGCATTTCCTGAGGAAACGGTCATCTGTATTACAGGTGAAGGTAGCATCCAGATGTGTATTCAGGAGTTATCTACCTGTCTGCAATACGGTTTGCCGGTGAAAATTGTAGCGTTGAATAATCGTTATCTTGGCATGGTGCGTCAGTGGCAGGAGTTTTTCTATCAGAATCGTTATTCACATTCCTATATGGAATCCTTGCCTGATTTTGTCAAACTGGCAGAAAGTTATGGTCACGTGGGTATTCGTATTGAACGGGTTGAAGATTTGCGTCCCAAACTGGAAGAAGCCTTTGCGATGAAAGATCGCCTGGTGTTTCTGGATATCGTGACTGATCAAACTGAAAACGTGTATCCGATGATCGCTCAGGGTAAAGCGCATAATGAAATGCATATGTCGCCCTATTGCGATCTACCACAAGATCCAGAGCGGGAGCTGTCATAATGCGTCATATCATCTCGATTCTGATTGAAAATGAAGCAGGGGCCTTATCGCGTGTTGCGGGGTTATTTTCTGCACGTGGCTATAACATTGAATCGTTAACTGTTGCGCCCACTGAAGATGCGTCGCTGTCAAGGATGACGATTGTCACAACCGGTACTGATCGAATTATTGAGCAGATAACCAAACAGCTCAATAAACTTGTAGATGTTGTGAAGTTGATGGAGTTGTCTGAAGGTCCGCACATTGAGCGGGAAATGATGTTGATTAAGGTCAAGGCTGCGACCATGGATCAACGTGATGACGTCAAACGTCTGTCTGATATTTTCCGTGGACATATTATTGATGTGACTGCCTCGACCTATACGATTGAACTCACGGGGGCTGGCAGTAAGCTCGACTCGTTCATTGAAGCTCTATCTGAACATAAAATACTTGAAACCGTACGCAGTGGCGTCTCGGGCATTGCCCGTGGCGAAAAATGTCTGCAATTGAATTGATTTAAAAACGAAGGAATTGATAATGAGTTTGAATATCTATTACGACAAAGATTGTGACCTGTCGCTGATCCGTGGCATGAAAGTCACAATTATCGGCTATGGTTCACAAGGCCATGCTCACGCCTGTAACCTGAAAGATTCCGGTGTTGATGTAACTGTAGCTCTGCGTGCGGGTTCGTCTTCTATTGCTAAAGCGGAAGGTGCGGGTCTGAAAGTTGCCGATACCGCATCAGCTGTAAAACAAGCTGACTTGGTAATGGTGCTCACACCGGATGAGTTCCAATCTTCTTTGTATAAAGATGAAATTGAACCAAACCTTAAACAAGGTGCTGTTTTGGCTTTCGCTCATGGTTTTGCGATTGTTTATAACCAGATTCTGCCACGTGAAGATCTGGACGTCATCATGGTTGCTCCAAAAGCACCAGGTCATACCGTTCGCAGTGAATTTACCCGTGGTGGTGGGATTCCTGATTTGATCGCTATTGAACAGGATGCCTCAGGTAAAGCCAAAGCAATCGCTTTATCTTATGCCTCAGCTATTGGTGGCGGTCGTACCGGTATCATTGAAACTTCTTTCCGTGATGAAACTGAAACGGATCTGTTTGGTGAGCAAGCGGTATTATGTGGTGGTGCAGTAGAATTAGTTAAAGCCGGTTTTGAAACATTGGTGGAAGCAGGATATGAGCCTGAAATGGCTTACTTCGAATGTTTGCATGAACTGAAACTGATTGTTGACTTGATGTATGAAGGCGGTATCGCCAACATGAATTACTCAATTTCTAACAATGCAGAATATGGTGAATACGTTACTGGCCCGAAAGTCATTAACGAAGAAAGCCGTTGGGCGATGCGTGAAGCGTTGAAAAACATTCAGGAAGGCAAATACGCCAAACAGTTTATTCAGGAAGGTCAGTCTGGCTATCCTGAAATGACGGCTATGCGTAGGCTGAATGCAGAGCACCCGATTGAAAAAACCGGTGCCAAATTGCGTGAAATGATGCCTTGGATTCAAAAAATCGTCGATAAAACCAAAAACTAATTAGTTTTTTGAGTTGTCCTCAAACAAGGGCAGGTTGCTTGGCAATCTGCCCTTGTTTTGTTTATGAAGGTACGGATGTCATAATGAAACTACTTCTTCTCTGAATACAGGACATTTATGGATAATCATGAAGAACAACAAAAACGCGGCATTTACCTTTTACCGAATCTATTTACCACAGCCTGCCTGTTCGCTGGTTTCTACGCCATTGTCGCTGCTATAAGAGGCGACTTTACCACTGCAGCAGTCGCAATCTTTGTTGCGATGATTATGGATGGGTTGGATGGACGCATTGCTCGTTTAACCAATACCCAGAGCGCTTTTGGAGCAGAGTATGACAGCCTTGCCGATATGGTTGCCTTTGGTCTGGCGCCTGCTTTGGTCATGTTTGAATGGGCTTTGAATGGTTTGGGTAAGTTTGGTTGGATGGTGGCATTTATTTACGCTGCCTGCGGTGCGTTACGTCTCGCACGCTTTAATACTCAGGTAGGAATTGCTGATAAACGCTATTTTCAAGGATTGCCAAGTCCTGCTGCCGCAGCCTGTATCGCTGGCTGGGTCTGGGTAGGACATAACAATCAACTGGATCCTTCATTGTTATCATTTGTAGGTGTGCCACTGACGTTTGCCACCGCAATCCTTATGGTCAGTACTGTGCGTTACCACAGTTTTAAAGAACTGGATTTGCGTGGAAAAGTACCCTTTATGGTGATGCTGGGCTTGGTGTTGGTTTTTGCACTAATTGCAACAGATCCGCCAATTGTTCTTTTCACCGCATTTTTACTTTATGCGATTTCCGGACCTGTTTTTACACTGATTCAATTACGTAAGCATCGTAACGAACGCGCACAATCAAAATAAACCAACGGATAGTAGTGAGACCAACCATTTCTCACATCAGTGCGAGAAATAGATGTTTATGAGGAAAAATAATCTTGCAATTCTTTCTGCAACCCTCATTTAACCTCATTATAATGACAATAAAAAATGTGCTCAGCGATGAGCAGAATGTTCGGAGCGAGCGAAATGAAAGACCAGTTAATAATATTTGATACCACGTTACGTGATGGGGAGCAGAGTCCTGGCGCATCGATGACCAAAGATGAAAAGGTGAGGATTGCCAAATCTCTGGAACGTATGCGGGTTGATATTATTGAGGCTGGGTTTCCAATTGCCAGTATAGGTGATTTTGAGGCCGTGCAAGCTGTTGCTAAAGCGGTTAAAGACAGTCGTATTTGTGGCCTGGCTCGTGCCCTGGACAAAGATATTGATCGGGCCGGTGAGGCGCTTAAATCAGCCAATGCGTCTCGTATTCATACCTTTATTGCCACCTCACCCATCCATATGCAGATGAAATTGCGGATGCAGCCGGATGAAGTGATTGAGAATGCTGTAAAGGCGGTGAAACGGGCACGACTTTATACTGATGATGTTGAGTTTTCACCGGAAGATGCCGGGCGCAGTGATCTGGACTTTCTCTGTAGGGTGCTGGAAGCTGTTATTGATGCCGGCGCTAAAACCTTGAATATTCCGGATACTGTTGGTTACAACCTGCCGCATCAATTTGGCGAATTAATCAAAAATCTGCGGGAAAGAATTCCAAATTCGGATAAAGCCATTTTCTCGGTGCATTGTCACAACGATTTGGGTCTGGCGGTGGCTAATTCGCTCTCAGCCGTTATGAATGGTGCCCGACAAGTTGAATGTACCATTAATGGGTTGGGTGAAAGAGCCGGCAATGCTTCTTTAGAAGAAGTGGTGATGGCCGTGCGAACACGTCAGGATATGTTTGATTGTGATACCCGCCTGGATACCACACAAATATTGGCAGCTTCACGTCTGGTTTCAGGTGTCACCGGTTTTGTAGTGCAGCCGAACAAAGCGATAGTCGGTGCCAATGCCTTTGCCCATGAGTCCGGTATTCATCAGGATGGTGTACTGAAAAATCGCGAAACGTATGAAATCATGCGAGCTGAAGATGTGGGCTGGAATACCAATCGTATGGTTCTTGGCAAGCATTCCGGACGCAACGCCTTCCGTTCACGATTAAAAGAGTTGGGAATAGAACTGGAGTCCGAAGAAGATTTAAATACAGCATTTATGCGGTTTAAGGAATTGGCAGATAAAAAACATGAAGTTTTTGATGAAGATATTCAAGCACTTGTCAGTGATACCTTGACGGAGGATAACGAGCGGATTCGCTTGATTTCAATGCGAGTATGCAGTGAAACTGGAGAGATTCCGGTAGCCAATGTCACCCTTGCGGTTGACGATAGCGAAGTTAAAACCGAGATGAAAGGCAGTGGACCGGTTGATGCCGCTTTTAAAGCGATTGAATCAATGGTACAGAGCCATACGGAATTGCAGTTGTATTCTGTAAGCAACATTACCAGTGGCACCGATTCTCAGGGAGAGGTCAGCGTCCGGCTGGAAAAAGGTGGTCGTATTGTCAGTGGTCAGGGTACTGACACTGATATTGTTATCGCTTCAGCCAAAGCTTACATCAATGCCCTCAATAAAATGTTATTGCCCTCTGATCGGGCGCATCCGCAAGTCTGATGAGTTTATCTGCTGAACAATATTTTGCACTTGAACAGATGGGTATTCCTGTCTGGGTGCAAAGACAAGATGACGCTGTTCAACCTGATTTAACCACTTCGGAAAGTGAAATTGTTAATCATATTGATTATACAAATTCTTGGTTAGTTATTTCTGAAAATGCACTTACACCAGTGGAAAACCGACTGTTACGAGCCATTTTTGTTAGTATTGGTATTAGTCTGGACGATGTGACAGTGATGGATAAGCAGTATGTAAACGTTCTAAAGATGTTTTCGGCTGATAAAACCGTAGCATTGGTATTAGGTTCAGAATTGGCAGCGAAACTGAACGTAAAGCCCCATGAAGCATTATCCTGCCAGCAACTCGAAAATAATCTGCAAACGTTGGTCGGGCCAAGTCTGCGAACAATGCTGGAGCAACCACTGCTTAAGTTCGAGATGTGGCAAACTATCCAGAGACTTCGGAACTTAAGAGCATACCCGAGTGACTGAGTTAGCAATTAGTCATATGCAACTGGCAGATATAGAAAAAGTCTGGCAGATTGAAAAACAGTCAAATCGTTTTCCCTGGTCCAAAGGTAATTTTGAAGACTGTCTGAAAAGCGGTTATCGAACATTTCTCTACGCAATAGATAATGAGATAATTGGCTACAGCGTTGTACAATCTGTACTGGACGAAGTTCATTTACTGAATATTTGCGTCAAACCCGGTCATCAGGGTAAAGGCTTTGGTAGACAAATTCTGAATCATGTTATTGAGATTGCACTGGAGCAATCTGCTGCAATTATTGTATTAGAAGTTCGAGCCAGTAACTTCAGGGCTCAACAGCTTTATTTATCAACCGGTTTTAATGAAATGTCAGTACGTCGAGGTTATTATCCTGCTGAACAGGGCAGGGAAGATGGCGTTTTGATGGGACTGGAACTTGGCATGTTCGCGCAGCTTGGTCAAAACTTGCTATAAGACATGCCCTCACTTAGACTAACGTGTTTACGTTGGTTATTTTCAATCAAGGAGATTTTTTATGGCTTTTGAATTGCCACCACTTCCTTATGCAAAAGATGCTTTGGAACCACACATCTCTGCAGAGACTCTTGAATACCATTACGGTAAACATCACCAAACATATGTAAATAACCTGAACAATCTGGTTCCTGGAACCGAATTTGAAGGTCAACCGCTGGAAACCATTATCACTAAATCCAGTGGTGGTGTTTTCAATAATGCTGCACAGGTTTGGAATCACACTTTCTACTGGAACTGCCTGACACCGAATGGCAAAGATGCTGTTTCTGGTGATCTGGCTGCTGCAATTGATGCCAAGTTTGGTTCATTTGCAGAATTTAAAGATCAATTTACCAAGTCAGCGACCACAAACTTCGGTTCAGGTTGGACATGGCTGGTAAAAAATGCTGATGGCAGCATTGAGATTGTGAATACCAGCAATGCTGGTTGCCCGCTTACAGCAGGCCAAACACCATTACTAACCTGTGATGTTTGGGAACATGCTTACTACATTGATTACCGAAATGCCCGTCCTAAATATCTGGAATCATTCTGGACACTGGTAAATTGGGATTTTGTTGCGGCTAATTTCGCGGCATAAACGTTAAGATTAGTCAGTAGTCTTATGACTGCTGACTGATTCGTTATATAATTTATGGTTTTTGGAATATGGCAGTTTTCTTTTGAAACTGCCATTTTTCGTTTCAATCCAGCAGAAATATCTGCTGATATGTCGCCTTGAAAAACAGGCAGGGAGATAAATGCCATGACCGAATCTGTCATGCCTACTTATGGACGTTTGGATATTACTTTTGCTAAAGGGGAAGGTGCTTGGCTGACTGATACCCGTGGCGAACGATATCTTGATGCATTAAGTGGTATTGCGGTTTGCAATCTTGGGCATTGCCACCCTGCGGTGACGCGAGCGATTTCTGAGCAGGCGTCAACATTAATACATACCTCGAATATGTACCACATCGAAAAACAGCAGCTATTGGCAGATAAGCTGACACAAGTGTCTGGTATGGAACAGGTTTTTTTCTGTAATTCCGGTGCTGAGGCAAATGAAGCAGCCATTAAAATTGCCCGTAAATATGGTCACAGCAAAGGCATTGATAAACCGGTGATTATTGTTATGGATGGAAGCTTCCATGGTCGGACAATGGCGACCTTAACGGCAACCGGTAATGCCAAGGTTCAGGCTGGTTTTGAGCCATTGCTTCCTGGCTTTGTGCGGGTTCCATTCAATGACATTGATGCGGTACGCATGGCGGTCAGCCACTGGCCTGAAGCGGTAGCGGTCTTAGTTGAACCGGTTCAGGGTGAGGGCGGTATCAAGGTTCCCGACAGTGAATATTTGTCTGCTATTCGGGATCTCTGTACGCAGCGCAAATTATTGATGATGCTCGATGAAGTACAGACAGGTGTGGGTCGGACTGGAAAATGGTTTGCCTTTCAACATAAAGCGGATTTATTGCCGGATGTCATGACGTTGGCAAAAGGTATGGGCAATGGTATGCCTGTAGGCGCCTGTCTGGTTGCTGGTTTGGCTAAAGGCGTATTACAGGCCGGTAATCATGGTTCAACATTTGGTGGTAACCCGTTAGCCTGTAGTGCTGCTCTAGCCGTTTTGGAGACGATTGAAAAAGAACAGTTATTGGGTCATGTCAGCAGACTGGGTGAGCAGATGTTTCAGCAATTTAAACAACAGCTGGGCAAGACTGAAGGCGTGAAAGAAGTACGTCATCTGGGCTTTATGTTTGGTATTGAGCTCACCACGCCATGTGCAGAACTGGTTAAATTGGCTTTGCAGGAAAATATTTTGATCAACGTAACATCTGAAAAAGTTATTCGTTTATTGCCGCCAATGATTATTAATGCTGAGGAAGCGGTGTTGATCGTCAATAAGGTAAGTCAATTGATCAAAACCTTTCTGGCGTCACGGCCTGTAGAGAGCGTAGCCTGATATGAGACATTTTCTTACGCTTAAGGATTTATCGCCAGCCGAACTGGGGCAGTTGATTGCACGTGCCACAGAACTGAAAAAGATGCACAAGGCGGGCGAAATCTACCAGCCATTGAAAAATAAAGTCCTGGCAATGATTTTTGAAAAATCTTCAACTCGTACCCGCGTATCGTTTGAATCAGCGATGGTGCAGTTTGGTGGTGGTTCAATCTTTTTATCACCCGATGATACCCAACTGGGCAGAGGCGAGCCGATTGAGGACTCCGCGAGAGTCATTTCCAGCATGGTTGATGCCGTCATGATCCGAACCTTTGAGCATAGCAAGATTGAAACCTTCGCTAAATATTCATCGGTACCGGTGATCAACGCCTTGACTGATGATTTTCATCCCTGTCAATTGCTGGCTGATATGCAAACCTATCAGGAACATCGTGGTGATATTCGTGGAAAAACGGTTGCGTGGATTGGTGATGGCAATAATATGTGTCATTCCTATATTAATGCTGCTCAACAGTTTGGTTTTAATTTAAATATTGCCACCCCTGAAGGCTATGAGCCCAAAGCAGAGGTTATCAATGCAGTAGATGCACAGGTTCGCCTGTTTAATGACCCTGTACAGGCTGCTGAGCATGCTGATTTAGTGGTAACCGATGTATGGGCCAGCATGGGGCAGGAAGAGGAACAGCGAAAACGAGAAGCCGCCTTTGCTTCGTTTCAGGTGGATAAAAAGGTCATGCAACATGCCGCTACAAATGCATTATTTATGCATTGTCTGCCAGCACATCGTGGTGAAGAAGTCACAGCAGATGTCATTGATGGCCAGCAAAGTGTCGTTTGGGATGAAGCTGAAAATCGACTTCATGCGCAAAAAGCCTTACTGGAGTTTCTCTGCGCCTGAAGGCCGTTAAATGTCGAGTTGCTTGGCCAGTACAGTTAAGCGCTCGACCGTTCCAATATCAGACCACTGACCCTGATAATGTTGCCCAGTCGCTTTTTTCTGCTTCATAACCTCAACAAAAAATGGCTTTAAGGCACGTTTGGCAACCGGATGCTCTGCAAACATTTCCGGACGGTAAATTCCAATACCACTGAATGTCAGTTTTGGTTCACCTTCAAGTGATAGCAAACCTTCTGAATCAAGATAAAAATCTCCGGCAGGGTTGTGCGCAGGATTATTCACCATAACCAGGTGACATAGTTGCTCTGTAGATAACTCAATCTTGGCGAAATCAGCAAACGGAAAATCTGTCCAGATATCGCCATTTACCACCAGAAAAGGTTCATTGCCTAGCACTGGTAATGCCTGAATTATTCCACCAGCGGTTTCCAGCCCGCCAGCGACTTCAGCTGAATATTCAAAATGGGCATGATAGCGTTCACCACTGCCCAATATTGGCTCAAATTGCTCACCAAGATGAGCATGATTAATCACAATATCATTAAGCCCTGCATCGACCAGTTTCTCAATCAGATATTCAATCAAGCGTTTTGGACCAGCATGCAGCAAAGGTTTAGGAGTGTGATCGGTAAGCGGTCTGAGCCGTTCACCGCGACCTGCTGCGAGAATCATTACTTTCATATTATGGCCGCAATTTTAGGTTGTTCAATAAGATATTGATAGAGATTTTGTAGCTCTGGATAGCGCTCACAAACTTGATAGACATAATTTAAAGTCAATGCTAAATCATTCATATAATTAGGTTTATTGTCGCGATAATTCAGGCGACAGAAGATCCCAAGTATTTTAAGGTGGCGTTGTAAGCCCATTAAATCAAACCAACGAGGAAATTTTTCTGCTTGCTCGGTTGTTAACAATCCATGTTGTTGTGCCTGTTCAATATAATATCCAACCCACTGCTGTTGTTCAGCCGAAGACCATTGGATATACACATCACGCAACAATGAAACTAAGTCATAACTAATGGCGCCAATCACGGCATCCTGAAAATCAATTATTCCCGGTTTTTGTCGCTGCAGGTACATCAGATTTCGTGAATGAAAATCCCGATGCACAATAACCTGAGGTTGTTCTAAAGCGTTTTGCGTTAAAAATTCGAATGTTGCAGCTAACCATTCGGGCGGATGTAATCCCAAATGGCGCTGCAAAAACCAGTCATCAAACAGCAGTATTTCACGTTGTAATAATGCGGCATCATATTGAGGTAATGAATGGTTTTCGCAGGGAATCAGCTGCAGGGTTATCAGACTGTCAATGGCTTTTTTATAAAGCTCATCAGCCGTTTCAATGGATAGCTGTGAAAGGTAAGGGGTATTACCCAGATCGCTCAGTATTAGAAACCCCTGCTGCAGATCCTGCTCGTAAATATGGGGTACATTCAGCCCGTATTGCTCCAGCAATGTCGCCACGTGAATGAATGCATGATTATCTTCATGCTCCGGAGGCGAATCCATAACAATAAAACTGGCATCCATTTGCTGTAATCGAAAATAACGTCGAAAACTGGCATCGCTGGAGGCAGGTGTTAACGAATAGTTTTTATCGGTCACGAAGTCTTGCAACCATTGTTGCAATTGTTGAAAGCGTATATCTTGTTTATGGTTCATCTGGGATGTGCGTTATTAAGTTTAAGAAATTATCCCAACAAGTGAGATAACTGCATTGAATTGGATGGCAGATTGTAGCGTATTCGCACTCAATGGGATAATTTGACCTATAAGCGCGGTCTCAGCATGGCAACAAAAAAACTATAAATATCTGGAGAGGATGTAATGATTAAGCACTATCTGGCTGCTGGTTCACTGGCAATTTTCAGTACTTTTGCAATAGCAGAAGAATCGATTCTGACCCCTTGGGATATGCCCCAGGAAGCCATTAATGAAATGACAAGTAATATCACCGCTTACAACAAGTGCATGATGGAGTCACGGTTAAATGCCAGTAAAACCGGCAACTCAGCTACACAAAATGCTGATGATATTCTGCAATCATGTGAGCCTAAACTCGACGAACTGAAAGAATTGTTGACGGCTAATAATGTGAATCCCGGTCTTACCGAAGGAATGGCAAGAAGTTTACGTTCAAAAGCAGCCCGTCAGTTGATGGGACAGACGATGAACAATTTGGCAGCTCAGGCTGCAGCAATGGAAAACGTTGAAAAAAGTAAAAAGCAATAAACGTGGTTTAATCGCACTGCTGTGCCAACACATCCACACCTTCGTTGGCCAGCAGTTCTATCAAGCGAATCAGCGGTAAACCAATCAAACTATTTGGATCCTGTCCGCGCAACTCCTTAAACAGGCTGATGCCAAATCCTTCCGATTTAAAACTTCCTGCGCATTGATAGGGCTGTTCAGTCGTTAGATAAAACTCAATCTGTTCGGCAGAAAGTGCTCTGAAAACTACTTCAAAATAATCGACTACAGATTGCATATTTCCCGTGGCAGCATTAAACAAAGCCAGTCCGGTCATAAACGTTACGGTATTACCGGAAGCTGCAGAAAGCTGTTCAATCGCTTTGAGATGATTTCCTGGTTTACCCATCACCTGACCATTCAATACGGCGACCTGATCAGAGCCAATGATAAGGCTGTCAGGATACTGTTCAGCAATTTTACGGGCTTTGCTTTCTGCCAGTCGTCTTACCAGGTGGTCTGGCGTTTCATTGGGATTTGGGCTTTCGTCAATATCTGGTGAAGCTGTCAGAAAGCTCAAATGTAATTTAGCAAGCAGTTCAGCACGGAAAGGGGAGCTGGAACCTAAAATTAATGTTTGCATGCGTGGTAGTTAACCTAGGTAATGACAGTTGGAACATTGCGACCAGTAAGCGATTTGATTTTGGCAAGACTATCAGCAAGCTCAATCAAATCCTTCAATCGTGTTTGGGTGTCCTCAAATAATTTATCCGGATTATCCTCGATAGCTTCGATATATACCCTTAGAGTTGCCCCTTGGGTGCCGGTGCCGGAGAGTCTGAAAATAATACGGCAACCATCAGTAAAGCCAATACGGATACCCTGGTTTTCAGCAATGCTTTTGTCGACTGGATCGTGATAACTGAAATTATCCGCATAATCGACGATATAACCATTCAGAGACTGACCCGCTAAGTCAGGCAATTGCTGCTGTAACCCTTCCATCAACTGATTGGCTATCTCGATTGGAATTTCTTCATAATCATGGCGAGTGTAATAATTTCGACCATACTTCTGCCAGTGCTGACGTACAATTTCACTGACAGATTGCTGTCTGATTGCCAGAATATTCAGCCAGAATAATACTGCCCATAAACCATCTTTTTCCCGGATATGATTAGAGCCGGTGCCAAAACTTTCTTCACCGCAAATAGTTGCCATATCAGCATCAAGAAGGTTGCCAAAAAACTTCCAGCCAGTCGGTGTTTCATGCATGGGGATATTTAAAGCATGAGCGACACGATCAGCGGCCTGACTGGTCGGCATGGAACGGGCGATACCTTTAAGTCCTTTTTGATAAGCCGGAATTAATTCTGCATTCGCTGCCAGTATCGCCAGACTGTCGGAAGGAGTGACAAATATACCGTGACCCAGAATCATATTGCGATCGCCATCGCCATCCGAAGCCGCACCAAAATCCGGACCAATATCGGCAAACAATTCTTCCACCAATTCTGCGGCGTAGGTTAGGTTGGGGTCAGGATGTCCGCCGGCAAAATCGGGTTGTGGAACTCCATTAATGACCGTACCAGCTTCTGCACCCAGACGTTTTTCAAGGATTTCTTTTGCATAAGGGCCAGTTATGGCATGCATGGCATCAAAACGCATTTGGAAACGACCATTGCATAGCAGGGCTCTGATGGCCGGGAAATCAAAAATATCAGACATCAATTCAGCATAATCGGCAACCGGATCAATAATATCAATCTGCATATCCTGTAAATATTGTGTACCAATTTCTGTCAACGAAATATCTGCACATTCCAATATCTGGTAAGAAGAAATATGTTGACTGTTTTTGTAGATAGCTTCAGTAATACTCTCGGGAGCCGGTCCACCATTACGGATATTGAACTTGATACCAAAATCACCCTCCTGACCAGCAGGATTGTGGCTGGCTGAGAGTATCACGCCACCAAAGGCATGGTATTTACGAATGACACAGGAAGCTGCTGGCGTTGACAGCAGCCCATGCTGGCCGATAATCAGTCTTTTAAAACCATTGACTGCTGCCATTTTGACAATTGTCTGGATGGCTGTTTGGTTATAAAATCGCCCATCTCCGCCAATAACTAATGTCTGATCTTGAGTGTCACCAACAGAGTCAAACATTGCCTGTACAAAGTTTTCCAGATAATGTTTTTGCTGAAAAACCCGGACTCGTTTACGCAGTCCAGAGGTGCCAGGACGTTGATCATTAAACGGCTGACTATTGATGGTGGTCGACATGATATTTCCTGAAAATGGCGAATAATTTCTGATTGGTTAATACAATGTAATTTTGCTTTCCACTGTGATTGTGTCTCACTATACTGAGAACATGTTACGGTCTCAACACTTCAGTAATGCCGCTTTAATGCGAATAGCAAGTTATGCGTCGGTCATTACTGCATTAGCGCTTATTACTGCCAAGTTAACCGCCTGGTATATTTCTGATTCCATGAGTATTCTGGCAAGTCTTATTGATTCCAGTCTGGATTTGCTGGCGTCACTGGTGAATTTGCTCGCCATTCGGCATGCCCTTCAGCCCGCGGATAAAGAACACCGTTTTGGTCATGGTAAGGCCGAGCCTCTTGCTGCATTAGGTCAGTCCATGTTTATCACTGGTTCTGCGATAATGCTGTTGTTTCAGGCCAGTGGTCGACTGATAACTCCTCAACCCTTAACAACCGGTATTGAATTGGGAATAGCGGTGATGCTGTTTTCCATGCTTGCCACTATCGGTTTATTGTTTGTGCAACGCTTTGTCATCATTAAAACTAATTCGTCTGCCATTCGGGCCGACTCTCTGCATTATCGATCTGATTTATTAATCAATTTCAGTGTCATTATCGCGCTGTTTTTATCCCATTTTGGGTTAATTTGGCTGGATCCGCTCATGGCGATTTTCATCGCAATTTATGTTTTGTTCAGTGCATGGAGAATATTAAGAGATGCTGTTGATCTACTAATGGATCATGAAATTACTGATAAAGAGAGACAACAGATAATCCAAACTGCCTTAACGCATTCTCAAGCAAAAGGTGTACATGATTTACGCACCAGACGCTCGGGTACCACTACCTTTATACAATTACATCTGGAACTGGATCCCGAACTGAGTCTGCAACAGGCCCATGATGTCAGTGTGGCAGTAAGTCAGGATATTCAGGGGTTATTTGATGAGTCAGAAGTTATAATTCATCAGGATCCAATCAACGATCAGTCAATTGAACAAAGCCCGGCTTAATCGCCGTATAATATAAATTTCGGGAGTACCATTCATTTGCTTGAAGAATTTTCTGTAGAGTTGGCCGTCGGGCTAAGCATTGTTGCAGTAATTATTATCTGTTTACTCTATCGGCTTTTTTTTCGTAGAAGTCCTTCACAGCTCCAAATCGAGCAAGTGTTAAAACCCTACAAACAGGATGAACTTAACAATGTCATTCTTCCAGACGGGGTCGGCGGTATACTGGAAATTGAAAAGCTTTTTCTGCTGGAACAAGGTATTTTGATTTTGCGGGACTATCCAATTAGTGGTCATTTATTCGGTGCAGAACAAATTGAACAATGGACGCAAATTGTGGATGGGCGGAGTTATAAATTTACTAACCCCCTGCATCATCTTGAAAATGCGCGGCAGGCCATCCGCTCTTTGATTCCTAAAATGCCGGTATTCTGTCATGTGGTTTTTACTGCAGAGAGTAATTTTCCCAAAGGTAAGCCCGCATCCGTTTCAGTATTGACGAGTTTTGAACAGGATATGCAGAGGTTGTTTAATAGCCCGAAACTGCCAAAAGAGAGCCGAGAACAAATGTGGAACGTGATTAAACAAAATATACGCAACGATGCTCAATCATTGATCAGGGAGTAAACGTGGAGACGGGGACAAAACCATTGGTAGTGGCTATTTCATCACGTGCTTTGTTTGATTTGGATGAAAGCCACCGTATCTACGAAGAGCAGGGCACAGAGGCCTATTGCCGCTTTCAGATAGAAAATGAAGATGTGCCTTTGGAACCAGGTGGGGCATTTAATCTGGTCAAAAAGTTACTTGCCTTAAACGACAATAATCCTAAAACACCGCGGGTTGAAATTATATTACTGTCACGTAACAGTGCAGATACCGGATTACGGGTTTTCAATTCAATTCAATATCATAATTTAGGCATCATTCGCGCCGTGTTTACCTCCGGCAGCAGTCCATATCGGTACGTTGCACCATTTAGCGCCAACCTGTTTTTGTCTACCAGCCCCGAAGATGTTCGTATGGCTCTTGAGGCAGGTATTGCCGCTGCGACTATCCTGCCATCAAATCTGGGACATAACTCTGAGTCAGAACAATTGCGCATCGCCTTTGATGGGGACGCTGTGATTTTTTCGGATGAATCTGAAAGAATATTTAAAGAACGCGGTCTTGAAGCCTTCACCGAAAATGAGCAGCAAACAGCCAGACAGGC
>NZ_DFTU01000109.1:15795-27489 GCF_002379485.1 Methylophaga sp. UBA4204
GCAGCAAACAGCCAGACAGGCTCTAACGGGTGGTCCTTTTAAAGACTTTTTAATGGCCCTGAATAAAATTCAAACTGAATATCCAGAAAACAGTTCGCCGATTCGTACTGCATTAGTCACCGCACGTTCTGCTCCGGCTCATGAACGGGTCATCCGTACCTTGAGAGAATGGGGCATTCGTATTGATGAAGCCATTTTTCTGGGTGGGATGGAAAAAGGGCCTTTCCTTAAATCGTTTGGTGCTGATATCTTTTTTGATGATCAGGAACGACATTGCATATCTGCAAAAGATCACGTGGCAACAGGCCATGTTCCGCATGGCATTGCCAATCAGCTTATATTGAAAGATAACAACGAATGACACCAATTCCTGTTGCCGCACAACGGTTTATCCATCAGCTGACCAATAAACACATGCCGGTATTTCCAAATACCATGTTGGAGATTAACCAGATTCTCGAGCAGGAAGATAGCGCGGCAGTTGATGTTGCGCAGGTCATTCTTCGTGATGCAGCATTAACCAGTCGTTTGCTGAAAATGGCCAATAGTGTTTACTACAATCCTCAGGGTCACCATATTAATACTGTATCGCGGGCATTGATGTTGTTGGGGTTTGAACAAGTCAAAGTGCTCGCGCTGACACTGGTGTTGATTGACTCTCTAAAGGCCACCAAACGCCACGACAAAGTACTTAAGGAAATGGCTGTTTCCCTGCATGCCGCTGTTCAGGCACAAAATATGGCAATCCTCTGTCATTCCGAAACGCCTGAGGATATTTTTATCGCTGCATTGTTATCACGTTTAGGACATTTAACTTTTTGGGCGTTTGCTGATGACAAAACCGTAACCGCGTTTGAAAACCAGGATTGCAGTGTTGCTGCCGAGAGTGACGTGTTGGGTTTTACGCTTCAGCAACTTACTCAGGGCCTGGCAGAAGCCTGGTCGTTAAATGATTTATTAATCGATAGTTTTCGGCCGAATGTGAAATCCGAATCCGTTCTAATCATTAGATATGCTGGACAGTTGGCGATTGAAACCAGTAAAGGTTGGAATGCGGACAAACTTAACCCATGGTTTGAGAAAGTTGTCTCGTTGACACATCAAAAACTGGAAACCTTGAAACCCTCTGTATATGACAGTGCATTGTCGGCACAAAAGTTACTTAACCTCACCGGTAGTGAGCGTGTGAGAGGTTTGATACCACTTCCTCCAGAATTAAAAGCTGAAGGAGAGCAGCAGGATTTTGTGAGTGATTTTGAAGAAACCTCAGATTATCCGGCACCCGACCAATCTATGCAGCTACGCATTCTGCAAGACATTTCACAAGCTATCCAGGAGCATTGTGGTATCAATCTGATACTGGAAATGGTGATGGAGGGTATTTATCGCGGCGCGGGAATGGATAGAGTGATTTTTGCCGTATTATCCGCAGATAAAAAGCAACTGAATTGTCGTTATGTACTTGGTAATCAAAACGAACAGTTTTGCGAGTTGTTTCAGGTATCAATGGAGAGCAATGCTCAAACCCTTTTTAAAGATTTACTCGCTGCTGAAGATGCCGTATTGATCGACGACTCACAACCTGCGCTGTTAAAAAAACTGCACAGGGAAAGTAATCAACTAATGGCGGGCAAACCGATGCTGGCTATGCCGTTAAAAAAATCCAACAAACCGGTGGGGTTATTTCTGGCTGATAGACATGCTTCTGAGCGGGGATTAAATCGTCAGGATCTGATCGCTTTTCGTCAATTTTGCCAGCAGGCATCATTGGCATTCACCTTTTTGACAATACAAGGCTAGTTTTGGTTAGTTTATCTGGCTATAATGGCCGACTTGATTTGATATGAATGCATATTAATAACGATTTGCGAGAGTGGCGGAATTGGTAGACGCGCTGGATTTAGGTTCCAGTAGGGTAACCTGTGAGAGTTCGAGTCTCTCCTCTCGTACCATTTACAATTGTCGGCGCATAGACGCCAGCAATGCGCTTAATCCCCGTGTTTGAGGTTTAAAGAATGCAAGTAACTGTAGAAAATGTCAGCGAACTCGGTCGTAAAATGACCATCACCGTGGAAGATGCAAATATTGAACAGGCTGTTGAAAAACGCTTGGTTTCTATCCGCCCGACTGTTCGAATGGCTGGTTTCCGTCCCGGTAAAGTTCCGATGAAGATGCTGGTTAAAACGCATGGTCCCTCAGCACGCCGTGATGTGATTGATCAGATTGTTCAAGACAGCATGCGCGAAGCGTTCACTCAAGAAAATGTTAATCCTGCAAGCCCTCCTCATATCGATAGCATGAAAGAAGAAGATTCAACATTAATATATACGTTGAATTATGAGATCTTTCCGGAAATCGATGCAGTAAAGGTAGACGATATCAAGCTGGAAAAAACCGTTGCAGAAGTCAGTGACGAAGATGTCGACAAAATGCTTGAAACCTTGCGTGAGCAACGCATGACATGGGAACCATTAAAACGTGCCGCTAAAGAAGAAGATGGTGTCACCATCGATTTCGTCGGCAGTATTGATGGCGAAGAATTTCAGGGCGGTAAAGGTCAGGATGTTCTCGTTGTCATTGGTAATAACAGTATGCTGCC
Organism: Methylophaga sp. UBA4204; assembly: GCF_002379485.1. Taxonomy (NCBI): domain Bacteria; kingdom Pseudomonadati; phylum Pseudomonadota; class Gammaproteobacteria; order Thiotrichales; family Piscirickettsiaceae; genus Methylophaga; species Methylophaga sp. UBA4204. Next base: position 18,395 of record NZ_DFTU01000109.1, read on the forward strand.
TGAATTTGAACAGCAACTGGTTGGCGTCAAACCCAACCAGGAACTGACTATTTCAATGACCTTCCCGGAAGATTATCGCGCTGAGCACCTGCGAGGTAAAAAAGCCGATTTTGCTGTCACTGTTAAACAGGTGGCCAAAAAGAAATTGCCAAAACTGGACAAAGAGTTTGCTGAAATGTGTGGCGTTGAAGGTGGCTTAGCCGCTTTGAAAAAAGAAGTCCGTTCAAATATGGAACGTGAACTTGCAGCGGCACTTAAAAATGTGAACAAGCGCAAAGCAATGGATAGTGTTGCAGCCAATAATGAAATTGCTTTACCTGAAGCACCGGTTGAGCGTGAAGCTAATTACTTGATGGAACAGGCTAAGAATAACCTGCGCAATCAAGGTGTTAACGTTGAAGGCTTACCTTTTGAATTAAGTAATTTCAAGGAAAATGCAGAAAAACGTGTCAAACTGAGTCTGCTTATCGGTAAGATTATTTCTGATAACAACATTCAACCTGAAGAAAAACGGGTTCGTGAAGCCATTGAAGCTATTGCTGCCAGTTATGAAGATCCTGAAGACGTTATGAACTATTACATGACCAATCAGGATAAATTATCTGAAATCCAAATGATGGTTGTCGAAGATACTGTTGTTGAATGGATCTACGATAATGTTAAAGTTGAAGAAAAAGCATCTTCATTTTCTGAAGTGATGAATGCTGTAGCCTAAAGGCACTAGCAAGTTTTTTTACAAAGACAGCCCGTGCTCAAACTTTTGGGCACGGGTTATTTTTTATTTGGCATTAAAACAGGACCGCTATGAGCACTAAATTTTCTGAGCAACTCAATCCAGTTCAAAATGCATTGGTTCCAATCGTAGTTGAACAAACTTCACGTGGTGAACGTTCTTACGATATCTATTCCCGTCTGCTAAAAGAACGTATTATCTTTTTAGTGGGTCAGGTTGAAGACCATATGGCGAACTTGATTGTCGCCCAGATGTTGTTTCTTGAATCTGAAAATCCGGACAAAGATATTCATCTTTATATCAATTCGCCGGGTGGTGCTGTGACCGCCGGTCTGGCAATCTATGACACAATGCAATTTATCAAACCCCAAGTCAGCACTTTGTGTATTGGTCAGGCCGCCAGCATGGGCGCATTATTGCTCACTGCGGGTGCTAAGGGAAAACGTTTTGCCTTGCCAAACTCACGCATTATGGTGCATCAACCTTTAGGCGGATTTCAGGGGCAGGCATCGGATATCGATATTCATGCAAAAGAAATTTTAAGCATTCGTGATCGATTAAATGGAATTATGGCCCATCACACTGGTCAGGATATTAAGAAAATTGAACGTGATACTGACCGTGATAATTTCATGAATGGTGAACAAGCAGCAGAATATGGTTTAATTGATTCTGTTATGAAAAGCCGACCTGAAGAAAAGTCTTGAGCAATCACAAACGTTAGGAAAGTAGTGCGATGAGCGATGACAAAAAAAACGACGACAAATTACTTTACTGTTCATTCTGCGGTAAAAGCCAACATGAAGTTAAAAAACTGATCGCTGGACCTTCAGTATTTGTCTGCGATGAATGCGTTGAACTTTGCAATGATATTATTCGTGAAGAGCTACAAGAAAAAACCGATGAGGCCGCTGATTCGAGATTGCCATCACCCCATGAGATTGATTCAGCGCTAAACAATTACGTTATCGGTCAGGCAAAAGCTAAACGAGTGTTATCGGTAGCGGTATACAACCATTACAAACGACTTCGTCACGGCAACAAAAACGATGATGTTGAGTTATCCAAAAGTAATATCCTGCTAATTGGACCTACAGGTAGTGGTAAAACGCTTCTTGCTGAAACCCTGGCAAGACAGCTTAATGTTCCATTCACTATGGCTGATGCCACTACATTAACCGAGGCCGGTTATGTGGGTGAAGACGTTGAGAACATCATTCAAAAGCTGCTGCAGAAATGTGAATACGATGTCGAAAAGGCTGAAACAGGTATTGTCTACATCGACGAAATCGACAAGATTTCTAAAAAGTCTGATAACCCTTCCATTACACGTGATGTGTCAGGTGAGGGTGTCCAGCAGGCTTTATTGAAGTTGATTGAAGGCACCATCGCTTCTGTACCACCTCAAGGTGGCAGAAAACATCCACAACAGGAGTTTTTGCAGGTTGACACCAGCAAGATCCTGTTTATCTGTGGCGGTGCATTTGCCGGATTGGATAAAGTTATCCGTAACCGTACCCATAAAGGTGGCATTGGCTTTTCTGCTGATGTTAAGAGTGTCGATTCCAACTCACCAACAAGTGAAGCATTACGTGGCGTTGAGCCAGAAGATTTAATCCAATATGGTTTGATTCCTGAATTTGTAGGTCGTTTGCCGGTAGTTGCAACGCTTGAAGAGCTTGATGAGGCTGCTTTGGTGCAGATTTTAACTGAGCCGAAAAATGCGCTGACCAAGCAATATGAAAAACTGTTTGAACTGGAAAACTGTGAGCTGGAATTCAGAGCGGATGCGCTAAGAGCCATTGCCCGCAAAGCAATGGAGCGTAAAACAGGTGCTCGCGGTTTGCGTTCCATTATTGAAAACGTCCTGTTGGACACCATGTTTGACCTGCCGTCTTTGGATAATGTGACCAAAGTGGTTGTTGATGAGAGTGTTATCAACGGTGAAAACACGCCTATTTTGATTTACGAAGATCATCCTGCTGATCTCGCTTCAGGTGATAAATAATTTCCCACCTGTTGGATCTTTAAATTTTTGGCTGATATCGACGCGTCCGGTTTCTCCGGACGCTTGATTTCTTGATGCCTGTCCCCATATTGTTTTCACGAACACAATTACTGTGTCAGTTGACTCCCTTAAGAGGTCCGCATTGATGGAAAAAGAATTTGAAACTACATTAACTGATGGCAATGCACTGCAAAAAGTGCCTGTGCTGCCTCTTCGTGATGTTGTTGTATATCCTCACATGGTTATTCCTTTGTTTGTTGGACGTGAAAAATCCATCAAAGCACTTGAACATGCTACCGATGAAAACAAGCAAATCCTGCTGGTCGCTCAAAAAGATTCCGGTGAAGATTCACCTGCGCCCGAAAATCTTTATGAAACCGGAACGCTTGCCAATATTCTGCAATTGTTAAAATTACCTGATGGTACCGTGAAGGTATTGGTTGAGGGAACGCAACGTGCCAAAGTTGCTTTGTATGATAATAGCAACGCATTTTGCGAGGCAGAAGTTGCCAGTTTTATCGATGAACATCCTGATCAGCGTGAGGCTGACGTTTTAATGCGCACGTTGCTCAGTCAATTTGAGCAGTACGTCAAACTCAACAAAAAAATTCCACCTGAAGTTATTGCTTCTTTATCGAGCATTGAAGACCTCGCGCGCATGGCGGATACCGTTGCTGCGCATATGACGTTAAAACTTGAAGATAAGCAGCTGTTATTGGAAATGGCGGATGTAAAAGACCGCATTGAAAAATTAATGGCTTTTCTGGAATCGGAAATCGATATTCAGCAGATTGAAAAACGCATTCGTAATCGCGTCAAAAAACAGATGGAAAAAAGTCAGCGCGAATATTATCTGAACGAGCAGCTTAAAGCCGTGCAGAAAGAGCTTGGCGAGTTGGATGACACTGGTAATGAAGTCGAAGAATTAGCGGAAAAAATTGCCAATGCGGGCATGAGCCCTGAAGCACGTGACAAAGCTGAATCTGAGCTGAAAAAATTAAAAATGATGTCGCCGATGTCTGCTGAAGCCACAGTGGTTCGCAACTATATCGAATATCTACTCGAAGTGCCGTGGAAAAAACGTTCACGTGTCACTCTGGATCTGGATCACGCTCAGAAAGTGCTGGATGAAGATCATTATGGTCTGGAAAAAGTTAAAGAACGCATTATTGAATATCTCGCTGTCCAGAAACGGGTAAAAAAACTGAAAGGCCCGATTCTTTGTTTGGTTGGACCGCCTGGTGTTGGTAAAACATCGATTGCTCAATCAATTGCGCGTGCGACTAATCGTAAATTTAGCCGAATGGCGCTGGGTGGGGTACGTGATGAAGCTGAAATCCGTGGTCATCGTCGTACATACATTGGTTCAATGCCGGGTAAAGTGATTCAGAATATCTCCAAAACCGGTGTGCGGAACCCATTGTTTTTGCTAGATGAAATAGACAAGATGGCTCAGGATTTCCGAGGCGACCCCGCTTCGGCATTGCTGGAAGTCCTTGATCCTGAACAGAATTCAACATTTGCCGATCATTACCTGGAAGTTGAATATGATTTGTCTGATGTGATGTTTGTTTGTACTGCAAATACACTTAATATTCCGGATGCATTGCGTGACCGGATGGAAATCATTCGACTGGCGGGTTACACCGAAGATGAAAAACTGAATATTGCCTTACAGTACCTGCTTCCAAAAGCTATTAAAGACAATGGTTTAAAGGCCGGAGAAATTGAGATTACCGAAGCTGCAGTGATGGAAATCATTCGCCGTTATACACGCGAAGCGGGTGTTCGTAATCTGCAACGCGAAATCTCGAAAATCTGTCGCAAACTGGTTAAACAGATTCTTCGTGAATCACCTAAAGAGACAGTGGTTGTAACAGCGGATAACCTGGAAGATTATCTTGGTGTTTACCACTATCAATATGGTGTTGCCGAGGAAGATGATCGCATCGGTCAGGTCACTGGTCTGGCCTGGACTGAAGTCGGTGGCGAATTACTGACTATTGAATCTGCGGTGATGCCAGGTAAAGGTAAAGCGAGTTATACCGGTAAACTGGGTGATGTGATGCAGGAATCTATTCAGGCAGCAACCACTGTTGTTCGTTCAAGAGCAGTAGAGTGGGGTATTGCTGAGGATTATCTTCAAAGTCACGATTTGCATATCCATGTTCCTGAAGGTGCTACACCAAAAGATGGTCCTAGCGCGGGTATCGGTATGTGTACGGCGCTGGTATCTGCGATTACCGGAATTCCGGTTAAATCCAATGTGGCGATGACTGGTGAAATCACGTTGCGTGGTGAGGTCCTGGCAATCGGTGGTTTGAAAGAAAAATTGCTTGCTGCACATCGCGGTGGAATTGATACGGTTTTAATTCCCAAAGATAACGTCAAAGACTTACGGGAAATTCCAGATAATGTAAAATCCGGTTTGGAAATTATTCCGGTACGCTGGATTAATGAAGTTCTGGAAAAAGCCTTGCAACATATGCCAACAAAAGTGTTACCGACTCCGGATACTGCAACTGTTCTGCCGCCAGAACAGGCCAGTTTTCACGAAGTTAATACACAAAACCGGCACTAATCTGATAAAAGCGAGTAGCGGAGATTTATGATGACCCAAAAACAACAACAGCGTTTAATCGGGACGCTATTGCTTGTCTTTTTCATCGCCGTGCTCGCTTATATCGTTTTATCCAAAGTTAGTCAGACAGAATCCGGCAGACAGGAAGTCGAAGAAGAACCCATTCAGTTTTCATCGGTGATTGAGCCTTTACAGGAAAAGGTAGATGATGACTCAGAGTTGGAAACAGCTATGTCTTCCTCCGAAGCTTTTGTCGATATTGATCCTAAAGTTAAAGACAATACTGCTCCGCAGCTACCTGACGCTTTTGTGTCAGAACCTGTCACACCTGAAACTGTAGCACCAGCTCCTGTAACACCTGAACCTGAAACTGTAGCACCAGCTCCGGTACCTGAGGCTCCCAAACCTGCTCCCGCGCCAAAAGCTCCCGAACCTGAACCGGTAGTAGAAGCTCCAGCTCCCAAGATAAGTCAACCCGAGCCTAAAACAGAATCGACTCCTGCTCCGGCAGAAGCAAATTCGCGCTGGATTCTTCAGTTAGGCAGTTTTTCAATGGAAGCGAATGCAATCAGTCGGAAAAAGCAGTTGGAAGAGCTGGGTTATAAACCTACGATTGAGCAAACCCGTTCAGGTGGAAACGTTATTTATCGAGTGAGATTGCAACCGAGTGCAGATCGATCTGCTCTGGAAAAAACTGCTGAGTCAATACGTAACCAATTGAATATAAATACCCAGGTTTTCCCATATCAGTAATGCATCACAAACAACTCAATTAACTAGTTATTTAAAGTAAATATATTGGGTTCGTTTGTGCAATTCTGATAAAATTCTCCTTTTAACACGCTCGCTCGACGCGGAGTCATAATGAACTGGGTAGATTATTTAATAATCGGCATTATTTTGATTTCGTCGGGCATCAGTATCGTTCGCGGTTTTATAAAAGAAGTACTTTCGTTAATTAGCTGGATAGTGGCGATTTGGGTTGCATTCATGTTTTTTGCAAACTTCGCCAGTTTGTTAACGCCCTATATTGATACAGCTACACTACGTCTATTTATTGCATTCTTTGTCTTATTTGTTGTCACATTAATACTCGGGGCACTGGTTAATCATTTGATTTCACAATTGGTTGAAAAAACAGGTCTCAGCGGCACTGACCGTGCTCTGGGAGTGATTTTTGGTATTCTTAGAGGTGCAGCAATTGTCACTATATTAGTGTTGGCTGCCGGAGTAACACCCATGCCATCTGACAGTTGGTGGCAAAATTCTTTATTGTTACAACACTTTGAAGATCTGGCGATTTGGGTCAAACAGTTTTTACCAGCTGATGTCGCCGAACACGTTAACTTCAACTAATCCTGACAGGGTCTTAATATATGTGTGGAATTATCGGAATCGTAGGTCATTCAGAAGTCAACCAGGCACTTTATGACGGACTGACCGTTCAACAACATCGTGGTCAGGATGCCGCGGGAATCATGACGTGTGACCAGAACGGACGGTTTTATCTTCGCAAAGATAATGGACTGGTAAAAGATGTTTTTCATACCCGTCATATGATTCGTCTGAAAGGTTCAATGGGCATTGGCCATATACGCTATCCTACCGCGGGGTGTTCCAACTCAGCTGAATCCCAGCCATTTTATGTCAACTCGCCTTTCGGTATTGCACTGGCCCACAATGGTAACCTGACCAACACACAGCTGTTATCAGATCAATTGTTTAAAAGTGATCGTCGTCACCTTAATACCGGTTCAGATTCCGAAGTGTTATTAAATGTACTTGCTCACGAATTGCAGACTTCCGGAAAGCTCAAACCACAACCCGAAGATATTTTCAAAGCGGTTTCAGAAGTACATAAACGTTGTAAAGGTGCATATGCTGCAGTAGCGATGATTGCTGGCGTGGGTATGTTGGCTTTCCGTGATCCCTATGGTATCCGTCCTGCCGTTATTGGCAAGCGCGACTCAGAGCAGGGTACCGAGTAGGTTGTGGCTTCTGAAAGTGTCGTGATGGACACGCTGGATTTCGAATTTATGCGTGATGTCCAGCCGGGAGAATGTATCTTTATTGACATGGAAGGCAGTTTCCACAGCCAGCAATGTGCAGAGAACCCTGTTAAATCACCCTGTATCTTTGAATACGTTTATTTTGCCCGTCCTGATTCAATGATGGACGGTATCTCTGTTCACAAAAGCCGTATGCGAATGGGCACTAAACTGGCAGAGAAAATCAAGCGCGAATTTCCTGATCATGACATTGATGTGGTCATTCCAATTCCCGATACCAGTCGCAGCGCTGCATTACAACTTTCATATGATTTAGGTGTGGTTTACCGCGAAGGCTTTATTAAAAACAGATATATCGGCCGGACGTTCATTATGCCCGGACAACAGCAACGTAAAAAATCAGTGAGACAAAAGCTCAATGCTATTGACCTGGAGTTTCGTGATAAAAATGTGTTGCTGGTCGATGATTCAATCGTCCGTGGTACAACTTCCCAGCAAATCGTGCAAATGGCTCGAGATGCTGGCGCGAAAAAAGTCTATCTTGCTTCCGCCGCACCACCAGTTCGTTTCCCTAATGTGTATGGTATTGATATGCCTTCACCCTCTGAATTTGTTGCGCATAATCGCAATGTTAAGCAAATTGCAGAAGAGCTGGGTGTAGACTGGTTGATTTATCAGGATTTAAACGATCTGGTTGAAGCCATTAACAAGAAAAGTGATGTTAAACGCTTTGATACGTCCTGTTTCGATGGTGATTACATTACCGGCGATATTGATGAAACCTATTTGTATTACATTGATGCGCTGCGTAATGACATGTCCAAACAGACTGAAGAAGAAGGTAACGTTACTATTGAGCTACATAATGACGTTTAAATTGCACAGTCATCGTACTAATTTCAAACGTTTGATTCCTGCTGAAATCAGCAGGAATCAACAGCTTTTTGCTGTTTGATACCAATTCTTATATAATCCCGTCGATTATGCATCAGCAATTGCCAAAAGAGATTGATCCGTTTCGTTTTGCTCACAGCGGTTTACAGATAGCGGGGGAAATCCCGGTCAGTAAAATGTCGCGGTTGAGCGAAATGTTGCACGACAATTCAGGAACAGTGTCGGTCGATATGCAGTTTGATATTGATACAACCGGCACGCCCTATATGCGTGGACAGTTTGCTGTAACGGTTAATCTGTTATGTGAACGTTGTATGGAGCCGATGGCTCATTCAATGAACATTACAACGATATTGGCACTGGTTCGGCACGAAGGGAAAATTGAAGGTCTTGCCGAACAATACGAGCCATGGATCTTGAATGATGCAAAACAAGTTGATCCGGCACAGATTGTGGAAGATGAGTTAATACTTGCCTTACCAATAGTGCCAAAACATGATTATCCATGTTTGCCAGAAGAATTATGGCAAGCAGGAGATGAAGAAATTGAGCCTGAAAAACCAGTCTCACCGTTTGCCGTTTTATCTTCGTTGAAATCGAAGAAATAATTTATTTGTCGTTTTGGGTTTAGGAGTTTAAGCCATGGCTGTTCAAAAGAGTAAAAAGAGTCCTTCACGTCGCGGTATGCGTCGTTCACATGATGCATTAACCGAGTCAACATTAGCAGTTGATTCGACTTCAGGTGAATTACACCGTCGTCATCATGTTACTGCTGACGGTTACTATCGTGGCCGTAAAGTCATTGCTGATAAGAGTGAATAAGGCTTAACAGAAATTGACTTTAACAATTTCGATTGATGCTATGGGCGG
>NZ_DFTU01000109.1:27614-27902 GCF_002379485.1 Methylophaga sp. UBA4204
AGATCACGGACCTCAAGTCGTGATCCCCGCTGCTATATCAACACTGCAAAGGCATTCTGATGTAGAGCTGATTTTAGTTGGCGATGAAGCCATTATTTCAGCAGAAATAGCTAAACATCAGTTCAGTGATAAACACCGGATGAAAATTCAGCATGCCTCCCAAACAGTTGGTATGGATGAACCTCCTTCTTCGGCTCTTCGCGGCAAAAAAGATTCTTCCATGCGGGTAGCTATTAACCTGGTGAAAGAGGGGCAAGCGGCTGCTTGTGTCAGTGCCGGTAATACCGG
>NZ_DFTU01000109.1:28018-30127 GCF_002379485.1 Methylophaga sp. UBA4204
TCAGTGCCGGTAATACCGGTGCCTTGATGGCCACTGCGCGGTTTGTGCTGAAGACGCTGCCGGGAATTGAGCGTCCTGCAATCATTACTGCCTTACCCACTATGCGTGGTCATACTTATGTTCTCGATCTGGGGGCTAACGTAGACTCAACTGCAGAACATCTGGTGCAGTTCGCATTAATGGGGTCTGTGTTAGCCGAGTTGATTGATGGTAAGCCTAATCCCACTGTTGGCCTGCTAAATGTTGGTGCAGAGGAAATCAAAGGTAATGAGAGGGTTAAAGAAGCTGCTCGTTTATTAGCCAAGACTGATCTCAACTACTACGGCTATGTCGAGGGCGATGGTCTTTATCATGGCGAGGTCGACGTATTGGTCTGTGATGGCTTTGTGGGGAATGTTGCGCTGAAAGCCAGTGAAGGTGTGGCGCATATGATCCGACATTATTTGCGTCAGGCGTTTCATCGTAACTGGTTAACTAAAATTGCCGGATTAATCGCTTCTCCTGTGTTGAAAAGCTTTAGCAAAGAGCTTGATCCTCGTGCATTTAATGGCGCAAACCTGATTGGTTTACAAGGTATTGTGATTAAAAGTCATGGTGGCGCAGATACATTTGCTTTCAGCAATGCAATTAATATCGCCATTCTTGAAGCCCGAAAAGACGTTCCAAAGAATATTACTAAACATCTTGAAACTCTTTTAGAGGAACAGATGTTGTGATTTATTCCAGAATTGCCGGAACGGGCAGCTATTTGCCGGAAAAATTTCTGACCAATATTGAACTCGAGTCAATGGTTGAAACCAGTGATGAATGGATTACCGATCGTACTGGAATTAAAAAACGACATATTGCCGGTGATGACGAAACGACAACAGATTTAGCTTATTTTGCCGCCAAAAATGCTATTTCTGCAGCGGGTATAAAGCCGCGTGATATAGACATGATAATTGTTGCCACAACGACGCCAACTCGGATTTTTCCAAGTACAGCCGCACTGGTCCAGCAAAAACTGGGAATTCATGGTTGCCCAGCATTTGATATTCAGGCGGTTTGTACTGGTTTTGTCTACGCACTGACCGTTGCGGATAAATTTATTAAGTCTGGCAGTGCAAAAAATGTTCTGGTCATTGGTGCGGAAACCTTATCTCGGATTGTTGACTGGACTGACCGCAATACCTGTGTTTTATTCGGTGATGGCGCCGGGGCAGTCGTGTTACAGGCATCTGCCGAACCCGGTATCATGTCGACTCATATTCATTGCGACGGTAGTTTCAATGAACTGTTACATGTCCCAACAGGACCTGGAAGTACTATTACCGAAGATCCTGCCTATATTGAAATGCAGGGTAATGACGTTTTCAAAATTGCTGTAAAAACCCTGAGTAAAATTGTTGACGAAACACTGGCGGCTAACCAGCTAAAGAAACATGATATTGACTGGCTCATCCCACATCAGGCGAATATTCGTATTATCGCTGCGACAGCCAAAAAGTTGAGCATGTCGATGGAAAGTGTTGTTGTCACGGTTCAGGACCATGGTAATACCTCTGCGGCATCTATTCCACTGGCACTGGATGTTGCCGTGCGTGATGGTCGTATCAAGCGTGGAGAAACATTATTGTTTGAAGCGTTTGGTGGTGGTTTTACCTGGGGCTCAGCGCTCATCAAATTCTAATCTGAGGTATTTTTACCAATGCATTCAGCTTTTGTCTTTCCCGGCCAGGGTTCACAATCTGTTTCCATGTTAGCCGAGTTATCTGAATCCTTTCCGCAAGTGCAGCAGACATTTGCAGAAGCCAGTGACGCCCTTGGCTATGATTTATGGGCACTTGTGCAAAATGGACCTGAAGCCGAACTCAATCAGACCGATAAAACTCAACCTGCCATGCTGGCAGCAGGCATTGCTGTCTGGCGTTGCTGGGAATCAGTAAGTGATGATAAACCAGCGTATCTGGCCGGCCATAGCCTGGGCGAATATACTGCATTGGTTGTCGCTGGCGCTTTGGATTTTAAAACAGCCATCAAACTGGTGGAAAAACGTGGCCAGTTCATGCAACAGGCCGTTCCTGCGGGGTAAGGGGCTATGGCCGCCATCCTTGGTCTTGATGATGT
>NZ_DFTU01000109.1:30225-42432 GCF_002379485.1 Methylophaga sp. UBA4204
ATTGATGATGACACTGTAAAAGCTGTCTGTGAGCAGGCGAGTGATGCCGGAATCGTTGAAGCAGTGAATTTTAATTCACCTGGACAAGTAGTTATTGCCGGCAGTAAATCAGCAGTTGATAAAGCCGTAATGATGGCTTCGGAAAAAGGCGCCAAACGCGCCTTGTTATTGCCGGTGAGCGTTCCTTCGCATTGTGCGTTGATGCGACCAGCCGCTGAGAAATTATCAGCTGAGCTTGAGTCTGTCTCTATTCAAACGCCGAACATCCCAGTGATTCATAATACCAGTGTCACCTCTACATCTGATCCAGACCAGATTCGCCAATTACTGGCACAACAGTTATACAATCCTGTGCGTTGGGTAGAAACTGTTGAGTGGTTTGCTGCCCAGGGCGTTGAGATTCTGGTTGAATGTGGACCGGGTAAAGTTCTGGCTGGTTTAACCAAACGTATTGATAAATCCTTACAGGCCTTACCGGTATTTGATTCGGCTACATTGCAAAAAACTCAAGAAGTATTAGGAGAACCATCATGAGCCTACAAGGTAAAGTTGCTTTGGTGACTGGTGCAACTCGCGGTATCGGCCGTGCTATTGCATTAAGTCTCGGTGAACAGGGTGCCACCGTGATTGGTACTGCCACCTCAGAAAAGGGGGCTGCTACCATCAGTGAATACCTGCAGGCAGCCGGTATTAAGGGAAAAGGTCTGGTGTTGAACGTGACGCAGGAAAATGCCATTGATGAGACTGTTACGGCGATTGAAGCCGAATTCGCCGCGCCGGATATTCTGGTCAACAATGCTGGTATCACCCGTGACAATTTACTGATGCGGATGAAGGATGAAGAATGGGACGATATTATCAACACTAATCTCACACCAATCTTCAAATTAAGCAAACGTTGCATACGTGCTATGACCAAAGCCCGTTGGGGTCGCATTATCAATATCACATCAGTTGTTGGTGTAATGGGTAATGCCGGTCAGACCAACTATGCTGCTGCTAAAGCCGGTGTAATTGGTTTCAGCAAGTCATTAGCCCGTGAAGTCGGTGCTCGGGGGATTACGGTAAACAGTGTTGCTCCCGGTTTTATAGACACTGATATGACCAGTGGGCTGCCTGAAGCACATAAAACCGCATTACTGGAACAAGTTCCGGTTAAACGCCTCGGAGAAGCAGAAGAAATTGCCGCTGCTGTCAGCTTTTTGGCCAGTCCTTTAGCAGGATATATTACTGGCGAAACGCTGCACGTAAATGGCGGCATGTATATGAATTAAGGGCCTGAATCTATTTAGACTCAGGTTTTTTATTGTGGAGATATTTTTAGGACAAGGCTTCCAGCTTGTCTCCGCAGTGCTCGCACTATAAAATGCGAGCACGTTGTTTGTACTTAACCACCAAAGGAAACAGATGTTATGAGTGATATTGAAGCTCGTGTTAAAGAAATTGTTGTTGAACAATTAGGTGTAAATGCCGATGAAGTAACTGCAGATGCTTCATTTATTGATGATCTGGGTGCTGACTCGCTGGACACTGTAGAGCTGGTTATGGCACTGGAAGAAGCATTTGAATGTGAAATTCCTGACGAAGAAGCTGAAAAGATCACCACTGTTAAAGAAGCTGTCGCTTATATTAATTCTGTTCAGTCTTAATATTACAGATTGCTTCAGATGTAGCCGTCTAGCGTGCAGGTCATGCTAGACGGCTATGTCGTATCTATAGAGAAGATTTGCATGAGGAAAACTGATGTCTAAAAGACGCGTTGTGGTTACCGGGCTGGGCGCGGTAACACCGGTCGGTTTATCGGTAGCAGAAAGCTGGGAGAATATCCTGGCTGGCAAAAGTGGTGTGGCTCCGATTACATCATTTGATGTAACTGATTTCCCAGTTCGTTTTGGTGCTAGCGTCAAAGACTTTGATGTTGAGACAGTTATTTCTCGTAAAGACGCTAAAAAAATGGATACTTTTATCCATTACGGAATTGCGGCAGCGGTTGAAGCTATTAAAGATGCCGGATTGGAAGTGACCGATGCCAATGCTGAACGTATTGGTGTGGCTATTGGCTCCGGAATTGGTGGCTTACCAGGTATTGAAGCTGGCTATGACAGCTTTTTAAATGGCGGGCCACGTAAAATTTCACCATTTTTTGTGCCCAGTAACATCATTAATATGATATCCGGTAATTTATCGATTATGTATGGTATGAAAGGGCCAAATACTGCCATTGTCACGGCATGTTCTACCGGAACACACTGTATTTCGGCTGCCGGTCGCATGATTCAATATGGCGATGCCGATGTGATGATCGCCGGCGGTGCTGAGATGGCGACATCCAAAACCGGTTTAGGTGGTTTTGCTGCGGCACGTGCTCTGTCGACCCGTAATGATGATCCACTTGCTGCAAGCCGTCCGTGGGATAAAGATCGTGATGGCTTTGTATTGGGAGATGGTGCTGGTGTCATTGTCCTGGAAGAATATGAACACGCCAAAAAACGTGGCGCTACCATTTATGCCGAATTAATTGGCTCTGGAATGAGTAGTGATGCTTATCATATGACCATGCCATCACAAGGTGGCGAGGGTGCAGCCCGTTGTATGGTCAATGCAATGAATGATGCTGGCATTAATCCAGAAGATATTCATTATATTAATGCTCACGGTACTTCTACCCCTGCAGGTGACGTTGCAGAAACGCAGGCGATTAAAACCGCTCTTGGCAATGCCTCAGAGCAGGTCGCAGTCAGTTCAACCAAATCAATGATTGGTCACTTGTTAGGTGCTGCAGGTGGTGTTGAAGCGGTATTCAGTATTCTGGCCATTCGTGATCAGGTTGCACCACCCACCATCAATCTGGATAACCCGGATGAAGCATGTGATCTTGATTATGTTCCACATACTGCTCGACAAATGCCTATCGATATTTCCATGTCGAATTCATTTGGCTTTGGTGGCACCAACGGTACTGTTATTTTCAAAAAACTCGATTAGTCGGTGACGGATGATTCTGATTAACGGCCAACCCGAAAACAGAATCGAAGTTACAGATCGAGGTTTGCAATATGGCGATGGTTTGTTTGAAACCATCGCCTATCGTAATGGGCAACTCGAATATTTCGCCCAGCATCTCTCCAGATTGCTTGAAGGCTGTCATCGGCTGAAAATTGCCTTTCCTGTTGAACAACAGCAATCTCTCGCGGGAGAAGTCCATACTGTTTGTCGTCAATTGAATAATGATGCAGTTATTAAAATCATGGTTACTCGTGGTTCCGGTGGACGAGGGTATCGTTATCAAACTGATATGCAAACCAGCCGAATTATCAGCACGCATGCTATGCCAAAATATCCCGAATCCCACCAGTCCGGCATTACTGTGCGCCTCTGTCAACAGCGTTTGGCGATCAACCCCGCATTGGCTGGAATCAAACATCTTAATCGTCTGGAACAGGTGCTTGCACGAAATGAATGGCAGGACGACAGTATCGTAGAGGGTTTAATGCTTGATTATCAGAATCAATTGATAGAGGGAACAATGTCGAATGTGTTTCTGGTACATAACAACCAATTATCGACGGCCGAGCTTTCAGACTCAGGAATCGCTGGTATTATGCGTCAACAGCTGATTAAAATTGCTGACAGATTGTCGATACCCCTGCATATCACATCGCTGACCATTGATGATCTCAAGTCAGCGGACGAAGTGTTTGTGTGCAACAGTTTGATTGGCATATGGCCAGTGACTCGTATTACTGATCTTGATATGCATTACAGTCATGGTCCAATTACTCAAACGTTGCAGCACACTTTAAATTCACTGAACAGAAACGAATGAAAATACCTTTATATATCAAACTGCTTTTTTTAGTCGTAGTAGCTGCGATTATCGCGTTAGTTGCCTGGAGCGAATATCAGCGATTCCTGCATCAGCCGGTTAATTTAATAGAAGATGAAACGATTTTTACTATTTATCCAGGTGATAACATCAGTAAAGTCAGCCAGCGTCTATACGATAGTGGTTTGAGCCCGGTCCCCAGTGTTTATCTGGATATTTATGCTCGAATGCAAGGCAATGCGCAGCAGATAAAGGCCGGTGAATATCGGGTTGAATCTGACGCCACTTTACCGGATTTATTAAATCTCTTTATCAGTGGCAAAGTTGTCCAATACTCCATAACCATCGTGGAAGGCATGACAGCCAAGCAGCTATTTGAAAAAGTGCTGGGGCACCCAAAAATTAAAAAGACATTGCCCGAATTGAACAATGAAACAGTTCGTGAAGCGTTATCTATAGAAAATGAACGGGTTGAAGGTTTATTTTTACCTGAGACATACCATTTTCCTGCCAATACAACTGATGTCCAGTTTTTAAGGCGTGCCTACCAGAATATGCAGGTTCAGCTGGAGAATGCCTGGCAGCTGATGACAGAAGAGCTACCTTATGACTCTGCATATGAAGTACTGATCATGGCGTCCATTATCGAAAAAGAGAGTGCCGTACCCGAAGAGCGCCCTGAAATTGCCGGTGTCTTCGTTCGCCGTCTGGATAAAGGCATGCGTTTGCAGACTGATCCGACTGTTATTTATGGCATGGGTGACAGTTACGATGGCAATATCCGTAAAAAAGATCTGCAAACGGATACGCCTTACAATACCTATACCCGATTTGGTTTGCCTCCAACACCAATCTGTTTGCCCAGT
This sequence comes from Methylophaga sp. UBA4204, assembly GCF_002379485.1. Lineage (NCBI taxonomy): Bacteria > Pseudomonadati > Pseudomonadota > Gammaproteobacteria > Thiotrichales > Piscirickettsiaceae > Methylophaga > Methylophaga sp. UBA4204. Next base: position 34,918 of record NZ_DFTU01000109.1, read on the forward strand.
AAAGAATCCATTGAGGCTGCAATAAATCCAGCTGAAGGCAGCAGCCTGTATTTTGTTGCCGGTGCGGAAAACGGTGGTCATGTTTTCTCGGACAATCTGGAGGACCATAATCGAGCTGTTAGAAAATATTGGAAAAACAAGCAGATAACACAATGAATGGAAAATTTATCAGTATCGAAGGCATTGAAGGTGCCGGTAAATCGACCCAACTGCAGTTTATTGCTGATTATATTCGCTCACACGGTAAACAGGTTGTAGTGACCCGCGAGCCAGGTGGCACCCCTTTGGGCGAAGAAATCCGTGAGGTGTTACTCAAGCCAACTGATCAGGCGATGGCTGAAGATACTGAGTTGTTGTTGATGTTTGCTGCTCGTGCTGAGCACATCCAACAGGTTATTTTGCCAGCATTAAAACGTGGTGACTGGGTTGTTTCTGATCGTTTTGTTGATGCTACGTTTGCCTATCAAGGTGGCGGGCGAGGAATTAATGAACAACGCATAAAACAGCTTGCTGAATGGACCTTGCAAGGCTGTAATACGGATGTCACATTTTTATTTGATTTGCCCGTGGCTTTAGGTCAAACCCGGGTAGAACAACGAAAACAGCAAAAAGATCGGTTTGAGCAGGAAAAACAGGAGTTTTTTGAACGCGTCAGGAATTGTTATCTTGCCCGTGCTGAGGCAGAACCGAAGCGGATCAAGCGAATTGATGCCAGCCAGAATATTGAAGCGATTCAGCAACAACTCAAACATCAGCTGTTACCACTACTGGAATCAACACGTTGATGACAGCGCTTTTCCCATGGCAACAGACGGTCTGGCAACATATTGTTGACAGAGTAGAGCAACAGCGTATGCCGCATGCTGTCTTGTTGACAGGTGTCTCCGGACTGGGGAAAAAGCAGTTAGCCAGCAAAATGGCTGAGAGTTTATTGTGTCTTGCTGCTGACAAACAGTTTAACGCCTGTGGTGTGTGTCACAGCTGTCAGATAATGCAGGCAGGGAATCATCCGGATCATCTGACTATTCGTTCGGAGGAGGCCGGTAAATCGATCAAAATCGACCAGATTCGTGCACTAAAAGAAAAACAATCACTTACCCCAAGCGTTGCAAATTGGAAAACAGTGGTAATTGAGTCAGCAGATTTAATGACCAACAGTGCTGCAAACAGTTTATTGAAACTGCTTGAAGAACCACAGAACAATACTATTTTAATCTTAACCACCAATGCAGTACATCGACTGCCAGTGACTATTCGCAGTCGTTGCCAGCAGATGCATCTGTCAACTCCCGATTATTCGATGACATTAAAATGGCTGGATTCTCAGGGCGTTGTTACTGATGCTGATCAGTTACGAAAAATTTCCTCATTAACGCTGGATGCGCCTTTTGCTATCGTCAATGCGCTCGAGACCAATGAGTGGCAGTCATATCAACAGATTCAGCAGGATTTTGATCAATTGATACAACAGCAGGCAAATCCCGTGCAACTTGCCAGCCAATGGCAACAACTGGATCTGGTTAAAGTGATGCATCAATTGTTATCGACTGTTAAAGCCCGACTTCAGCAGCAGTATTTGGAGTATGCTGATGCCAGTCTAACGCAGCATTACTGGCATATCGCTGATTGCATAGTGAGTACAATAAAGCTAATATCATCTTCAAATAACTACAACAAGACGTTGTTAATTGAAGACTTTATGGTTTCAGTGATGCGTATTACCCAAACCAAAGCAGCAAATCATTAATCTCGTCACCGGCAAATAATTAAAGAGTTTTTATATGAGCATGAATCCACGTAAAGGCATCCTCTCACTGAAAATAAGTGATCAGAACATGCTGTATCACTCTTTCATGCCTTTTCTGAAGAATGGTGGCTTATTTATCCCCACCAATAAACCCTATCAAATGGGCGAAGAAGTCTTTATTTTGCTGACCTTACTGGATGAGCCGGAAAAAATACCTGTTGCCGGCACTATTGCCTGGATTACCCCTAGAGGCGCGCAGGGCAATCAGGCTGCGGGCATAGGCGTGCACTTTAGTGAAGGTGACGGCGGTGCCAATGTGGTCCGCGGCAAAATCGAAAACCATCTGGTCGATAAATTGAAATCAGATAAAGCCACCTATACGATGTAAAAAAATGGCGGTGCTTATGCCGTCAGCAACCGGGTTATTTATGTATATTGATTCACACTGCCATCTGAATTTACTGGCTGATCAACCTGGCGGTATTGCCGCAATGGTTGCTGAGGCCAGGGAAAACCAAATTGAACATATCCTTTGTATTGCCATTGATAACGACAGTATTGCTGAAGTTCGTCAACTTGCTGAGCAGTATCCTCAGCTCACAGCCAGTGTAGGAATTCACCCCAATGTGGATCAAGCTGGCACACTCAGTACGGAACAATTGATTGAACTGGCTAACCATCCAAAAGTAATAGCTATTGGCGAAACTGGTTTGGATTATTTTCGTAGCGAAGGTGATTTGGGCTGGCAACGGGATCGTTTCAGTTACCATATTGAAGCCGCCCGACAGACTAAAAAACCATTGATCATTCATACCCGTGAAGCACGTGAAGATACCATGACAATGCTGGAAAATGAGAATGCCAAAGATGCAGGCGGCATTATTCATTGTTTTACCGAAAACTGGGAAACGGCAAAACGTGCTTTGGATATTGGTTTTTATATCTCGTTATCCGGTATCGTGACATTTAAAAGTGCCCGTGAGTTACAGGAGGTTGCTCAAAAACTGCCTCTGGATCGTATTCTGATTGAAACCGATGCTCCTTATCTGGCACCGGTTCCTCATCGTGGTAAAACCAATCAGCCAGCATATGTTAAACATGTCGCCGCTTTCCTGGCTGAATTAAGGGGTGAGTCAATAGAAGAGATTGCTGCAGTGACCACCGAAAATTTTTACCGTTTGTTTCCCTCTGCCAGACTGGCTGCTTGATGAATAGAAATTTCGTCGCTGCGTTTAAATATTTTTTAATTGTTTGTATTGGAATTTCTACACTTTCAGGTTGTGATCAGCCTTCTGCCAAACTAAAACCGCTTAGCCAGGATGGCGTGATCCTGGCTTTTGGTGACAGTCTGACCTTTGGAACCGGTGCTGCGCCAGAACAGAGTTATCCCGCCTTGCTTGCTGAAATGACTAACCGCAAAGTGATCAATGCAGGTGTACCCGGTGAAGTCAGCAGTGATGGTAAAAAGCGTTTAGCAAAACTTCTTGAAGAAACCAAACCTGATCTGGTTGTGTTGTGCCATGGTGGTAATGATCTATTGCGTAAGCAGAGTCGAACGCAACTACAAGCAAACCTTCAAACGATGGTGGATGAGATAATCGCTTCAGGTTCGCAGGTAATATTAATTGCCGTACCTGCGTTGGGTCTCAATTTAGCACCATTACCACTTTATCTTGATATTGCTGAATCAAAAGGTATACCCGTCGAGCCGACTATTCTCAGTGAGGTGTTAATTGATTCATCATTAAAGGCTGATCATGTGCACCCGAATGCGCTTGGCTATCAACAATTCGCGCAATCAATACATCGTTTACTCATTGATTCTGGTGCAATTAGTCGCTAGGGTCTGTTGATCTTTCAAAGCCACAACAGAGGCGGCTATGAATGTTCAACAGACACTGATTCAATTGGCTGCTTTATTTAATGTGATTTTTTAAAGTTTTACCATGGGAAGACGATACAGGAATTATTAGGAAATAATCCCGTCAGCCCCTGGAGCCAGCATGTTGAAGTCATTATCCGTCAAAGCAAAAATGTTGCTTTTAAGTAGCCTTATGGTTGTCGGGATTATCATCCTGGCAGTAATACTTAGCCTTGGCATGCATTCACTTGTACAAATTGGACAGTCAGCCGCATTGAGTCTTCAGGCTGAAACCACAATGCGAAACTTACGAATAAATGAAAAAGACTTCCTGGAACGACGGGATCTGAAATATCAAACTGTTTTTAATGACAATATCAGCTTATTAACACAGCAACTCTCTCAGTTGAATGCTGAACTGCAATCTGAAAATATTCAGATTAAACAGATTCCACAACTGCTTACCTTAATCGAACAATATCATACGGCATTTAACGAGATAGTCGCTTTACGGCAGACTATCGGACTCAGTCATAAAGATGGACTTTACGGCAATCTCCGTAGCTCAGTTCAGGAAGCTGAAAAGATGCTTGGCAATTTTCAAAATGATGCTTTATTGAAAGATATGCTGATGTTACGCCGTAATGAAAAAGATTTTATGTTGCGTAGAGATGTGAGCTACTTCGAAACCTTTAATAATAACCTCAGCGTTTTTTATCAAAATTTGCAGCAAAGCTATTTAAGTGACTTTGAGCAACGGCAGATATCAGATTTGATGATGAAGTACAGCGATGACTTTACTCAGCTGGTCAATGCTGAACAACAATTTGGTTTTAACGAAGATTTAGGTCGGATGGGTGAAATGCGATCGATTGTCTATCAAATACAGGACTTACTTCATACCACATCGGAACAAATAACTGATGAAGTTCTGGCACACGAAAGATCCATTTTTATTACGGCTATTATTTCAATTGTGTTGATTTTAGCCATCTTGGTTCTATTATCCAGATTCATCAGTCGTAGTGTAGTGAATCCCATCAATTTGCTGGCTGAAGTGATGAAACGGGCACAACAAAATAAAGATCTCACAGAGCGCGCAGATATAGAGGGTAAAGATGAAATAGTGCAGATGGCACATGTTTTTAATCAGATGATGGGCGTTTTCAGTAACCTGATTCAAGAAGTCTTTGATTCGTCCAGACAGCTCAACGTGGCTGCTGAAGAGTTAACCGTCATTACCGGGCAAACAAGTCGTGGTGTAATGAGCCAGCAAAGCGATAGTGAACAGGTTGCCACAGCAATGAATGAAATGGCGGCCACAGTCCAGGAAGTGGCACGTTATGCTTCGCAGGCTGCTGATGCTTCGCGTACAGCAGATAACGAAACCAAAGCCGGAAAACAAGTGGTGATGGATGCAATTGACGGAATCAAGCAACTGGCGAAACAGGTGGAAATGGGGGCAGTATCGATCAAGGATTTACAAAAAGAAAGCGAAAATATTGGTAGTGTACTTACTGTCATTCAAGGGATTGCCGAACAAACCAATTTATTGGCTTTAAATGCCGCGATTGAAGCCGCCAGAGCTGGTGAGTCAGGTAGAGGTTTTGCTGTGGTGGCCGATGAAGTCAGAACACTCGCTAAACGTAGCCACGACTCAACAGAAGAAATTAAAAAAATAATCGAACGACTGCAAAAAGAAGCCGAAAAATCGGTTCAGGTAATGGATGAAGAGCTTGAGCAGGCTAGCCGTAGTGTTGAAAAAGCAGAGAAAGCGGGCCAATCTTTGGATGTTATAGCCGAATCAGTTGCCTCGATTCGTGATATGAATACCCATATTGCCAGTGCGGCAGAGGAACAGTCAGCCGTTGCTGAAGAGATAAACCGAAATATTGTCAGTATCGCTCAAGTGGCTGAGGAAAATGCTGAAAGTACCAATCAAACCACGTTAACCAGTCAGGAATTGGCCAGACTGGCGAATGGACTGGAAACACAAATCAGTCAGTTCAAAATTTAATATTTCACTAGCCGGTCAGGCCAACTCTGGTATATCTTGGTAAACAGAGTTGGCCTTAACTATTAGAAGTGGGTGAAAAATTGAGTAATAACTCTGGGGCTCATGATTATCTGTTAACCGTGCTAATGAACCAGCACAACCAAGCTGTCTTTATTTTTCGCGAGAACTTACTGTTAACCGCAAACTCAGAGGCTTTGCGGTTAATCGAAGCTTCTGATGAAAACGATATTATTGGCTTGCCATTTGAAGCATTTTTTGCTGAAGAACTAGATAGAAATACATTCAATCCACGATCTCCATTTCATTCCCCATTAACCCTTATTGGTAGAAGCGAGGCTCAGCGCTACCCAGCAACATTAGTTCTGGATGATGATGACAACAAATTGCTGGTTATCTTATCCAGCGAAATTCTTCCAGGTCCGGTACAACAATGGATGGCTACAGACCTCGGGGCTTCTCCAACGCTTATAGGTCACTGGGTCTATACCCCTGAAACATCAAATTTGTGGTGGGGGGAACAGACATTTGAAATATTTGCAAAATCATTAGAAGAGTTTTCTCCCACACTGGGAGGTCACTTACAGCAGGTACATCCGGATGATAAAGCTGACGTTACACGGGCTTTCAATCGTGCGATTGAACAGCAGGACAGTCTTGATGTGTGTCACCGGATATTAACGGCTGATAATGAATTAAGGTTTATCCGACAACGTGCCACCTGGCAGCCTGATAAAAATGAATTATTTGGCACAGTGCTGGATTTGACAGATATTCGTCAACATATGGGTCATATAGATCATATGTTGCGTTTGATGGATGAAAGTCAACGTATAGGTCATATGGGAAGTTGGGAAATCAACTTGCTCAATGACAAAGTAACCTGGTCTGAACAGACGGCTGAACTCTTTGGCATAACGCTTGAAGAATTTGATGGAACAATAGAGAGTTTTCAGCAATTTATTCTGCCAGAAGATATAAAAACTCTGGAATCAGCACGGGCAAAACCCAGTAACAGCGGTATAGTAGAGGCTGAATATCGAATTACCCGTAAAGACGACGCAAGCATTCGCTGGTTATTTGAATGTGGCAAATCAGTATTTAATGCCAGTGGTCAGGAAGTTCGTCGTTTAGGCATGATTATCGATATCACTGAACGTAAACGCCTGGAGATGATACAAAAACTGGAATCCAGCATGGTTGAAGCCGTGGCTTCCTCTCTGGATTTACAACAGATTATGGAGCAAATTGTACTGGGGATCGAAGAAATTCTGCCCAATACCATCGCTTCCATTTTACTGATTGATGAAGAGGGTAAACGCCTGCTGCATGGTTCAGCACCCAATTTACCGGTCAGTTATAACGATGCCATTCATGGCGAGCCTATAGGCCCGCTTGCGGGCTCATGTGGAACAGCAGCATTTCTTAAACGGCCAGTCATTGTATGTGATATTGAAAATGATCCTCTGTGGGAAAATTATCGCAACTTTGCATTGGCTTATGATTTAAGGGCTTGCTGGTCTCATCCTATATTTGATGAAAAACTTAACGTTATCGCGACTTTTGCCATTTATCACAACACGGTAAAAACCCCGGAACCCGAGCAGCTTGATACTATCGAGCGTATATCAAAAATTATTTCTATTGCCATTGCCAAGCACCGCAATGAAGAACGAATTCGTCGTAGCGAAAGCCGGTTTCGTCAAGCATTTCAGGATGCGGCTACCGGTGTGGCCATTGCCTCAACAGACGGCCGTTTTCTGGAATGCAATCAAGCTTATTGTGAAATGCTGGGGTATTCAGCTGAAGAACTGACGCAACTGGATTTTCATCAGCTTACCCATCCCGATGATAAAGAACAAAACCAGCAGGAAATAAGCGATATTCTGCTTG
>NZ_DFTU01000109.1:42526-47391 GCF_002379485.1 Methylophaga sp. UBA4204
ACCAGCAGGAAATCAGCGATATTCTGCTTGGTATCCTTGATAGCCGTATTCTGGAAAAACGCTACATCCATAAAACCGGCGAAACGGTCTGGGCAAGATTAAGTATCACCTTGCAACGTGATGACAGTGGCAATCCGTTGCATCTTATTGCCATCACCGAAAATATTACCAATACCAAGCTTGCCGAGGCGCAGCGTTCTGAGGCCGAACGATCATTAATGCAGTTACTGCGTAATCTGCCGGGAGTTGCTTATCGTAGTCTATCTGATGAGCAATGGACTATGCTCTATGTAAGCGAAGCATTCGAACGTTTAACCGGCTATAACGCTGAAGATGTTATCGGCAACCAGCGGATTGAATTTGCCAGCCTTATCCATCCAGATGATCGCGAGAAGATGTATGTTGAAACAATAAAAGCAATTGAGCAAAACCAGCCGTTTCAGGTCGAGTATCGAATAATTCATAAAGATAGTGGTATTCGCTGGTTTTGGGAGCAGGGTAGCGGTGTAAGAGATAAAGACGGCAACATAGTAGCGATTGAAGGCTACATGACCGATATTACGCTGCAAAAAGAAGCAGACGCCAATATTAGGGAGAGTGAGCAACGCTTTCAATTATTATCCAAAGCAACCAACGATGCGATCTGGGACTGGGATCTCCTGACAAACGAACTTTGGTGGAGCGATAGTTTTGCAACCTTGTTTGGCATTGATACCCAATCAAAAAAACCTTCTATTAAAGGCTGGGAAAAACGCATTCATCCTGATGAGCGTAATCGAGTCCTAAACAACCTTAAGCGAGCAATTGAAACCCAACAGCAGAGCTGGTCAGAGAACTATAAGTTTCAACGTCAGGATGGGGACTATGCAGATGTTATTGACCGGGGTTATGTTATTTACAATAACGCTAACGAAGCAATCCGAATGGTTGGTGGTATTACGGATATAACCGATCGTCTTGAAATAGAAGAAAAATTACGGCAATCCCAACGATTGGAAGCCGTTGGTCAATTAACCGGTGGCGTCGCTCATGACTTTAATAATTTGTTGACAGTCATTGTCGGCAATGCCGAAATTATTACTGAGTCACTTGCCAGCGATTCCAAACTACGTGGCCTGTCTGAAATGATCCAGGAGGCAGCAGACCGCGGAGCAGAATTAATTCGCAGTTTGCTGGCCTTTTCCAGAAAGCAGGCACTGGATCCAAAACATATTGATGCCAATCAATTATTAAATAATTTTCAGGGGTTACTAAGCCGATCAATTGGCGAGGCGATTCAGCTTGAGCTGGCGTTGGAACCAGATCTCTGGTTGGCGCAGGTAGATCCGGGACAATTGGAAAATGCACTGTTGAATCTGGCCATCAATGCGCGTGATGCGATGCCATCAGGTGGCAGGTTATTAATTGAAACCCTCAATGTTTCACTCTCCGAAGACTATGGTTCACAACACGATGTTACCCCGGGTGATTATGTCATCATTGGGGTGTCAGATACCGGGGTAGGTATTGCTCCAGAGAATCTGGATAAAGTGTTTGAACCGTTCTACACCACAAAAAGCAAAGATAAGGGTACCGGTCTTGGTTTGGCGATGGTCTATGGATTTGCCCGACAGAGTTATGGTCACATAAACGTTTATTCGGAAGTCGGTCAGGGAACGACCATCAGACTGTATTTACCCCGCTCACCTGAGGAGGTTGCGACGGCAGAAAACGCTTCTGTACTGCATATTCAACCGCAAATCGGCAATGAAAGCATACTTGTTGTTGAAGATGATGAATTGGTTCGCAATTATGTTATTTCGCAATTAGAGTTTATGGGATATAAGGTAATAAGTGCATCAAATGGAAGCGAAGCAATGGAAATCATTCAAAGTGATGCAGATATTGACTTATTATTCACCGATGTGGTGATGCCAGGTGGTATGAGTGGAAGAGAGCTGTCTGATAAGGCGCAGCGAATCCGACCACAATTAAAAGTTTTGTTCACTTCAGGATATACCGAGAACTCTATCGTCCATCATGGTCGGTTGGACCCTGGAGTCATGTTACTGAGTAAACCATATAGTCGAGATGAACTCACCACGAAAATCCGAAAGTCTTTGCAGAACGAGTCATAAATGTCAAAGTGTCTACAGAGTTTATTTTTATTGGATAACCAAGAGTAATCTGGGGCGATGACCGAATTAAAAGTACTCATTCTGGATGACAACAATCTCACTGCAAGAGCAATTGCTAATGTCGCTGAATTTATCGGTCTGTCAGCCAAAATAACCTCTGACTTTCAAAGTTTTCTGGAGATCATCAATGACTGGAGCCCACAATATCTGATTATTGATTTGATTATGCCGGATATGGATGGGGTGGAAGTGCTTGGCGAATTGGGCCGTATGCAAATCGATGCCCAGTTAATCATCACAAGTGGCGCCGGGCAGCAACTATTGCATGCTGCAGCACGTTCGGCCGGTGCGCATGGTCTTAATGTTCTGGGGATTCTTCCCAAGCCCTTTAATCCCAAAGCTTTCCGGGATTTGATTAACGCTGAATCCATCAACACAGCTGACAACACCTTTGGTCAGCAACTCCGCGCTGAAAACCAGACCAATACCCTTACCGTCAATGAGCTGGAACAAGCGATTAACGCGCATGACATTTATCTGGTATATCAACCAAAAGTATCCTGTGTCAGTGGCACGCTAACTGGCCTTGAAGCGCTTGCACGCTGGCAGCACGCAGAAAAGGGCTTCATTTCACCGGAAAAATTTATTCCCTTAGCCGAACAGAATGATCTTATCGACAAATTAACCTTACAGGTATTTGAACAGGCATTACCTTTTCTAAATCAGCTTCAGGAAGCCGATCCGTCGCTAAAAGTCCAGAACAGGGGCTTATTGCTTTCGGTCAATATTTCTGCGGCATCACTCAGTAACCTCGAGCTATTCAAACAAATTGAAATGCTTTGTGAAGCCCATAATATCAAACCGGATCAACTGATCCTGGAGTTGACGGAAACAGCCGCAATGGATGACCCTGTGATATCTCTGGATATTCTGACCAGACTGCGACTGCGAGGATTTCGTTTATCCATAGATGATTTTGGGACCGGTTTTTCGTCGATGTTGGCCTTGGTTCGTATGCCGTTTTCAGAAGTCAAAGTGGATAAAACCTTTGTCATGACTTCTGCGGATTCACGCGAATCAAGACTGGTTATTAAGGCGATTATTGAACTTGCCCACAGTCTGAACATGCAGGTGGCTGCAGAAGGAATTGAAGATAATGCTGCACTGGAGCTGCTACGTAAAATGGGCTGTGATCAGGCTCAAGGATATTTTATTGGTCGTCCCATGTTACCTGAGGCTTTTATTGACTGGTCGAAAAACACGTCAGAACATATTGATTTACAAAGGCTAAAACGCCTACATGGTCTGGGACTTCTGGATAGTGAACCGGAACATCGCTATGACCGGTTAACCAAACTTTGTACACGTTTATTTGATGTGGAGATTAGCCTGATTTCGCTGATAGACGAAGATCGACAATGGATAAAATCGTCACAGGGATTCAGTCAACGGCAAACCGAACGTTCAGTGGCATTTTGTAATCAGACGATTGCTCAGGAAGATATTTTTGTTATTTCCGATACGCTGAATGATAAACACTATGCAGAAAACATCATGGTTACGTCAGCACCCCACATAAGGTTTTATGCTGGTTGTCCAATTCGGGCAAGATCGGGGGAGAAGTTGGGGGCTTTATGTTTAAAACACTCTATTCCCAGAACTTTTACAGATAAAGATAAACAATTATTAAAACAACTGACCGAAATGGTCGAAGAAGAAATCGACTATAACCCACTGTTAGATGAAGATAAGTTGACCGGCTTACTGAATCGTGAGGCTTTCGAACGCAGAGCACAAAAATTACTGAATATTTTTGTACCGTACCAAGCCAGTATTACCATGTATTACTTTGATGTGAATAATTACAAGCGCATCTCCCATGCTCACGGGATTTCTGCAGGTGATGAAGCCCTTATTCATTTTTCCCGAATATTGACAGAAATCTTTACCGATACAGAGTTAATATCTCGACTGGTCGATGACGAGTTTGTCGTTTTGAGTGTATGTGAGCAATCAGAAAACAAACTAGAACAACTGGCTGACGCAGTAAAAAACTATAATGCTAATGTCAGCCCACATCTAAATGTAGAATATACTGTTGGTACGGCTTCCAGTCGCTCGATGGACAACATCGATTTGCAATCTCTATATATGTACGCAGATACCGATCTATACGAGCATAAAAGTCACTAGGGCTTGTTGATCTTTCATAGCCGTCTCTGAAAGTTCAACACAGCTTAAAGCGGTTGAAATATAAAGCGATGGACCAATATTAAAGGTAGTTCATTAATTTTTACTGCTTCACACCAAAACATTCACAATATTTTGCATTAATTCTTCTAACATAATGATTGTTAGAATCGAAGTATATTTATTTTAATTATATGGAAATCCAAACATATAGTTTCTATTTATATATAGTTTTTGTTATTTTGTGCAGACTCAAAGCTCAACTTTTAAGAGATAAGCCAACAACATGAATATCAGGTTGCCCAACGCTCCATTAACCGATGAACAATTGCAACAGCTTAATAATTTACTGCAAGGCCTGGAAGGCTGGCAGGTAGATTGGCTGTCAGGCTATTTGTCAGGTTATCGTGCGGCTCAGGGTGGAACAGCTGCTACGGAAGCTGCACCTTCTCTGCCGGACCAAACGATCAAACTGACCGTGCTTTATGGTTCACAAACCGGTAATACCGAAACGGTTGCCGGCCAACTAGCTGAGAAAGCAAAATCCAGTGGTATTTG
>NZ_DFTU01000109.1:47437-48948 GCF_002379485.1 Methylophaga sp. UBA4204
TCCAGTGGTATTGAAGTCAAATTATGGGATATGGCGGAATACAAACCACGAGAACTGAAGAACGAGCAATATCTGGCAGTCTTAACTTCGACACATGGTGAGGGTGAGCCGCCTGATAACGCAATGGATTTATATGAGTTTCTGGGAAGCCGTAAAGCACCTGGTTTAAAGGGTTTGAAATACAGTGTGCTGTCACTGGGTGATTCCAGCTATGAATATTTCTGTCAGACCGGCAAAGACTTTGATGAACGTCTGCAAAAACTTGGTGCAACCGCGGTAATTCCTCGAGTTGATTGTGATGTGGATTATGATGATTTGGCGGAAAAATGGATCGCTGAATTTATTGAGTCACTGACCAGTTCCATGCAGGCCAGTGCCGCACCACCGTCAGCCTCTGCTGCAATGAGCCAGCTTGAAACCTCCGTTCAATATGATCGCAAACATCCATTTTCCGCACCTTTGCTGGAAAACCAGATCCTCAGTGGTCGCGGTTCCAGCAAGGAAGTGCGGCATATTGAAATTTCACTTGAAGGTTCGGGATTGCACTACCAGCCGGGTGATGCATTAGGTGTATATCCACAGAATGATCCCGTTTTGGTCTCCATGCTGATTGATGCGCTGGGATTCGATGCTGATACTCCAGTAGAGCTTGAAGAACAAACCGAAACTTTAACCAATGCATTGATGCACCATCGTGAAATTACCGTGCTGACCCGCCCATTGGTCGAAAAATGGGCTGAATTGGCGCAATCCGATGAACTGAATAAGCTGATGGAAAGCAAAGCTGCTGTCACTGAATGGATCCGAGGCCGTGATGTTCTGGATTTAGTTCAAAGCTACCCATTAGCCGATATAGATGCCAACGGTTTTATCAAGTTGCTGCGTAAATTGCCGCCACGATTGTATTCGATTGCATCCAGTCAGGCCGCAGTTGATGAAGAAGTACATATCACCGTGGCAACGGTTCGGTATAACGCCCATAACCGTGAACGGGGCGGTGTAGCCTCAACCTGGTTAGCCGATCGCTTGGCCGAAGATGCCACTATTCCGGTGTACATCGATCCCAATAAAAACTTCAAATTGCCTGCCGATGACGATGCGCCAATTATTATGATTGGTCCTGGCACCGGCGTGGCCCCATTCAGAAGCTTTATGCAGGAGCGTGAAGAGCGAGGAGCTCGGGGACGTAACTGGCTGTTCTTTGGTGATCAGCATTTCCTGACTGATTTTCTCTATCAGACCGAGTGGCTGGCCTGGCGTAAATCTGGATTATTAACCCATCTGGATGTGGCATTTTCTCGTGATCAGACCGAGAAAATCTACGTACAGCACCGTATTCGTGAAAAATCCATTGAAATATGGAACTGGTTGCAGGAAGGAGCCTATCTATATGTATGTGGTGATGCGGACAATATGGCACCGGATGTTAATGAAGCCCTGATTGATATTATCAGTCAGCAAGGCAATAAAAGCCGCGAAGATGCCACTGAATATCTGCGTCAGCTGACGCG
>NZ_DFTU01000109.1:49006-56297 GCF_002379485.1 Methylophaga sp. UBA4204
ATATCTGCGTCAGCTGACGCGTGATAAACGCTACCAACGTGATGTGTACTAATGAATACAAAATTACCTGAAGCCGAACAACTCAAACTCGACAGTCGTTACCTGCGTGGCACCATTGCCGAAGGGCTTGAAGATGCCGTTACCGGTGCGATCTCGGAAGATGACAACAAACTGACCAAATTCCATGGCAGCTATATGCAGGATCATCGCGATCTGCGTGATGAACGCCGTCGTCAAAAGCTGGAACCGTTATATTCATTTATGGTTCGACTGCGTATTGCCGGTGGAGTGGTGACTCCACAGCAATGGCTCGGACTCGATGCGATAGCTGATGATTGCGCCAATGGCACGTTACGTATTACTACCCGGCAGACGTTTCAATATCACGAGGTTTTGAAAAAAGATCTGCGTTCATTAATGCAGCAAGTCAATGCATTAGGGTTGGATACAAAAGGCGCATGCGGTGATGTGAATCGAAATGTGGTGACAAATGTCAATCCGCATCAGTCTTCGGTGCATGCCGAAGTTCATCAGATTTCACAAGCTATAAGTGATCATTTGTGCTGGCAGTCGGGTGCCTATGCCGAGATCTGGCTGGGCGAAAAATGTGTCTATCAACCGGGTAAATCTGAAGAACCGTTTTATGGGGATCGCTATTTACCACGTAAATTTAAAATCGGTATCGCCATTCCACCTGAAAACGACAGTGATGTACTGGCCAATGATATTGCGTTAATTGCCATTATTGAAAACGACGAATTAGTTGGATTCAATGTTGCCGTCGGTGGCGGTATGGGCATGACGTATGGTGAAACGGCAACTTTCCCACGCTTAGCCACCATGGCCGGTTTTGTGCCAAAAGACCAGATTGTCAAAGCCTGCGAAACCATTGCTGCCATTCAACGTGACTTTGGTGATCGCAGTGTCCGGGCGCATGCTCGTTTTAAATACACCATTGATGATCATGGTATTGACTGGTTTAACGAAAAATTTACCGAATACCATGGTGAGGCGATGACGTCTGCCAGACCCTTTGAGTTATTACGCAATGGTGATCGATTTGGCTGGATCCAGGGTGAAGATGGTCAATGGCATCTGACCTTATATATTTACAGTGGGCGGGTTAAGGATACTGAAACACTTCAATTGCGCACAGCATTGCGTGAAATCGCCAAAATCCATACTGGCGAATTTCGCATGACCTGTAATCAGAACCTGATTATTGCCAATATCAGCCCTGAACAAAAACCGGTTATTGAAGCATTGGTTGAGCAGTACCAACTGGATATCGGTGAACGCCGTCCGGCATTGCGTTTAAATGCGATGGCCTGTGTAGCATTGCCTACTTGTGCTTTGGCGATGGCTGAATCAGAACGTTATTTACCCACGTTTCTCAGTAAGCTGGAACAAATAATGAGTGATGTGGGCCTACCGGAAGAGCTGATTAATATCCGCATCACCGGCTGTCCGAATGGCTGTGCCAGACCTTACCTGGGTGAAATTGCGTTAACCGGTAAAGCGATAGGACGCTATAACCTGAATCTGGGGGCTGATTTCAGTGGTCAGCGACTAAACCGTCTGTATCTTGAAAATGTGGACGAAGCCACCATCCTGAATACGCTAAAACCAATGATTGAACAGTTTGCTGCTGAACGTGAGAAAGACGAGCATTTTGGCGACTTTCTGATCCGTGTCGGTATCCTCGGCGCCGAACGTACACCAGAAATGATGCATAAGCCTTTAAAAGATTAAAGTTAACCACAGAGACACAGAAGTCACAGAGATTTTTTATCCGCAGATTACGCAGATTGGCGCAGATTTTTTAAACGAAATATTTGATTTGTGTCGGGTTACGCTACGCTAACCCGACCTACTTCTGGAACAAACCTGCATTCACCTTATTGTTTATTTATATCTGTGAAAATCTGCGTAATCTGCGGATATATTTCTTTTAAACCTCTGTGCACTCTGTGTCTCTGTGGTTAATCATTCAAAACCTAACTTTAATTCATCCGGCGGTATTTGATACGTTCCGGCTGATGATCTTTGCCATAACGCTTGAGGTAATCTTCGGCATATTCACTATAGTTACCTTCAAAAAACACCACGCTGGAATCGCCTTCATAGGCAATCATATGGGTACAGACACGATCCAGGAACCAGCGATCATGCGAAATGACTACTGCTGAACCCGGAAAGGCCAATATGGCTTCTTCCAATGCACGTAATGTTTCCACGTCCAGGTCGTTGGTCGGTTCGTCGAGTAATAAAACGTTGCCACCTTCTTTAAGCAGTTTGGCCATATGCAGGCGGTTACGCTCACCACCGGAGAGATCCTTCACATATTTCTGCTGATCTGAGCCCTTAAAATTAAACCGTCCACAATAGGCACGAGAAGGGGTCTGATAATTTCCGACAGTAATCATATCGGCACCATCAGCTATTTCTTCAAATACCGTTTTCTTGCCATCCAGTTCACGTGCCTGGTTTACATAAGCCAGCTGCACGGTACTGCCGATTTCGATTTCACCGGAATCGGGTTTTTCTTCACCGGTAATCATGCGGAACAAGGTAGATTTACCGGCACCGTTAGGGCCGATGATGCCGACAATTGCACCGGGGGGAATCGTCAGACTGAGATCTTCGAATAACAGTTTGTCGCCGTAGGATTTAGTGACGTTATGCAGTTCAATCACTTTGTCACCTAAACGCGGGCCAGGTGGAATATAGATTTCCTGGGTTTCATTACGTTTTTGAAATTCTTTTGAATTCATTTCTTCAAACTGTTTCAAGCGCGCTTTGGATTTTGCCTGACGACCTTTGGCTCCCTGGCGTACCCACTCAAGCTCAGCTTGAATGGCTTTATTGTGTGAGGCTTCCTGTTTCGATTCCTGAGCCAGACGTTGATCTTTCTGTTCCAGCCATGAAGAGTAATTGCCTTCATAAGGAATACCACGACCACGATCAAGCTCAAGTATCCAGCCCGCGGCATTATCCAGGAAATAGCGATCATGGGTAATGGCAACTACGGTACCGGGGTATTCCTGCAGGAAGCGTTCAATCCAGGCAATCGATTCAGCATCAAGATGGTTAGTCGGCTCATCAAGCAATAACATGTCCGGGTGATCGAGTAATAACCGGCATAATGCAACACGACGACGCTCGCCACCGGATAACACCGCTACTTTGGCATCCCAGGGCGGCAGGCGTAACGCATCTGCTGCACGTTCCAGAGCATTGTCCAGATTATGACCATCTTTAGCGGTGATCAGATTTTCCAGTTCACCCTGTTTTTTAGCGAGTGCATCAAAGTCGGCATCCGGTTCGGCATAAGCTGCATAAATCGCATCCAGTTCATCCAAAGCGGCTTTGACATCAGAGACTGATTCTTCAACGATTTCCCGAACGGTTTTGCTGTCATCCAGCTCAGGTTCCTGAGGCAGATACCCGACCTTCATATTCGGCATCGGTCTGGCTTCGCCAATATAATCTTTATCCTCACCCGCCATGATGCGGAGCAGGGTAGACTTACCAGAGCCATTTAAACCCAATACACCGATTTTGGCACCAGGGAAAAATGACAAGGAAATATCTTTTAAAATTTCGCGTTTGGGCGGCACGATTTTGCCAACGCGGTTCATGCTATATACGTATTGAGCCATTTTAAAATCCAATAAAACAGGAGTTCAGTAGAAGCGGTGATTCTACCTGAAATTACTTTTGGATTCGCGGGCTGAGCGAAAATCTTTTAATGAAAAAATTAGTCATCAATTAAAATCAGCTTACCGGTTTGTGGATCTCGATATACCTGACCAACAGCTTCGTAACCACTACCATCCTGCACCTGCTGCTGCATAGTATCTGGCATTGTTGGCAGTTCCTTACCGAGAGTGATTTCCTGCGGCTGCACTTCAAAATGATCCTGTAAGTCCGAACTGAACGCGACCAGTGCAGCGATTAGCCCACAGGCAAATACCAGCACAATATCAATCAAATTGGCCAATGGACCTAACGGATCTTCATCGGTATCGAGAAATGAACTGCGACGCCATTTATCCATTTTGCTTTTCCAATTCAGTTAAAGCAGCGTCATACCAACGCCGACGCATCCGACCAATGACAAAGCCGAACATGCCAGCCAATAATCCAATAACCGTGGTATCAAACGCCACTGTCATCGCCGTAGTCAGAATTTTTAGTTGTCCTTCGCCTAATGCGGCGAGGCCTGGGCCCAAGGGAATCAAGGTGCCCATCAAACCGAGCATGGGTGCCAGTCTGGTAATAAAATCGGCCCGTTCAATTCGGCGTTTGCCCAGAGCAATCAATGCTTGGCTATCAGAATGCTGTGATAAACGGGCGATTCCCCAGAAGCGCTCACCAATGGCAATACCGGTTTCATATACGGCCAAACCGACAAAAAACAATAACGCCCAGACGACCGGGGTTAATAACAGTCCGGTCAGCTGGTGCATCAATTCCAGTGAAAAATGTGGATACATTACATAGCTCCTTTACGACCGCGCCATAATCCTGCGGCAACGATTACTGATAATGCCAGCAACGTCCACAGCCAAAGCATTTTGCTATCGGTGGAGCTGGTTTCTGTAGTATCCTCAGCAGCTTGATTACTATTCTCGATTTGCTGGCTATCCTGCTGATTCAATTGTAATTCCTGTATATGACTTGGAGAGGAGGCCATTTCTGAAGTCTGTATTCGGCTTCGCGCCAATACGGCTTCCAAAGCTTTAGCCTGATCCGCATCGAGATGTGATTTCACAAAATCATACATTGGATGATTCGCATGGGTATGACCACTTCCGGGAATGCCTTTTTCAATAATATTGGCAGCAAACTGCTCGGCCAATTGTTTTTGAGTATCCAGATCAGCATCCCAGAATCCTTTATCTATGGCGACCAGCATCACTGCCAGGATATTGGTTTGAACATGTTGTTGATGACCATCACCTAGAAACTCATCCAATCCCAGTTGCAGACTGTCATCCACATAAACGGCTTTCACTTCTTCCCAAACCTGATCGGTAATGATCTCTGGACTGGTTACCTGCCACCCCCAAAGATATTCGATAAATTCACTGCCCATGGTGCGCGCACCGGCATAACCTTCATTCATTAACGGCTTAATCCATTGTGGATTCAGATAACGGGCACGCAGCTCTCCCAGCAGGACTTGTGGCAAGTCATCGATTCGCAGATTATCGTTGTTACTGTGATTAATCACCGCGCTGCCTGGTTGCTGACCACTAACTGTTTCCACCGCCAGATTAAAACCACCCAGATAATCAAATGCATCATTGTTATCCATCAGGCCATACAGATTACTGGCACGACCCAAAAAGGTTTGTGACACTCCGGCAAGTTGCTGTTTGAACAAGTCCGGTTGCGATTCACCCTGCAAACCACTGCCATAAGCATGTGCCATACGTTTGATAAATACGTCAGCCAGTTCACTGCGATCTTCCCAGGCAGCTGAACGTTCAACCAGACGATTAATGCCAGCACCATAAGCCCCCGGGGCAATACCAAATACACGAAGGCTTGTTTCACGACCTAATTGTGCCGGATCGATATCCGGTTGTTGGGCCAGCCGTTGTATGGCCTCATTTACCCAATTGGCGGCCACCAAGTTTTTATCCAACGCTTCATCGCCGCCTTGTTGCCATTCACCTAAAGCTTCCAAAGCAGCGTTAAGGGCGACAGCCAAAGCAGGATAATCACGGATAATCAGATCCCGACTGGCATCCAAGGCCAATAAGCTGGCTTTATCCAGCAATACCAGATGTTCGCCATATAAATCCCGGAATAAACCTGAAGTGGTAAACAACACATCCAGCCGCTGTGGTTGTTCCTCATTTAATGGCAGACGTTCGAGACCTTTGATAATGCCACGGCTATTCCATATCGGGCGGACACCCAGCAGCTTCATACCAAACGCAATCATGGCACCTTCATCCCGCACTGAATCAGAGGCCCATAAAATCACCCCTTGTTTATTGCGATCGCCTACTTCATGACCTTCAATATTGCCCTTTTCGCCGGCCAAGACCGGTGCGGCCAGTTGTTGACCGATATCAAAACCCACACGGGTTGGCAGCAGGCTGCCATCCAACGCATAAAAATTACGGCCAGTGGGCAGAGCATCCGGCGTGCGAATGGGATCATTGCCTTTCCCCGGAGAGATAAAACGACCATTCAAACCATTCAAAAGCGCTTCAATCTCAGCCGCTGGAGACATTTGCAATTTTTGATAGATAGCTTGACGTTGAGCCTCGCTGGAATCGGTGTTGTCCAGAATTGAGTTCATCATGGTATCGAGTCCATCCGCGGACCAATCCCGGCCAAATACATGCAGACCCAGTGGCATAAAGGTCTCTTGAAAATTTGTCAGATAATGACCGACTTCATGCAGTAGAAAATCATCATCAATTTCATCGAAACCGGCACCACGCACTTGCAGCTCTTCATCCATGCTGGCGATCAATTCATTACGCAGACCCATAGTTTCGATTTGTTCACGCAGGCTGCGAATAGCCCGATCCCGTGTGGCTTTATCTGAAGCAGCTTCGGCGCTTTCAATCAACTGACGTAGTTGTAGCAGATCGTCATAAAGTTCAGTGACGGCGAGCGGGGGAGTCAAATGATCGATAATTACCGCTTGACCACGGCGTTTGGCCTGTATGCCTTCACCGACACCATCAACTATATAAGGATATAGACCAGGAACATCACCGGCAATAATAGTGGGATAATCATCTTCACCCAGGCCAACACTGCGTTTGGGTAAAAACTCATAGGTTGAATGTCGACCAACATGCACCATGGCATCAGCGTTAAATTGCGACTGAATATAGTGATAAAACGCCAGATATTGATGTGGCGGAGGGAAAGACATATTGGCATGCAACAGTTCTTCGTGAATCTCCCAACCACGCGGTGGTTGCGGGCCGATAAACACATTGCCAAATTGCACGCCGGGAATCAGTAATCGATTATCCCAGACCATCACTTTGCCGGGTACTTCACCCCAACCGCGAATACCTTCAATCTGCATTTCCAATAATGCATCATGTAAGGATTCGCTATGCTGCCAGTCGGGCTGATGGCCTTGAGCAGCTGCATCGATGATCTGCTGATAATCCTGTTCCAGCTGATTTAATAAATCCAATGCTCGACTGCGGCCGGGATGACGTAAACCATCCAGTGCATGATGCAGATCCGTGGATGTTTGCTGCATAAATGCCGTTAGCAAATTGAGTTGAGATTGGCGAGTTGT
>NZ_DFTU01000109.1:56356-59145 GCF_002379485.1 Methylophaga sp. UBA4204
AGTTGTCACACTGTCCAATGCCAGTGCCTGCTCAATAGCATCACGCATCCGCTGCTGTAATGCTGCCAAAGGACCATCAATCATTTCAGCCTGAACAGTTGCCGGTAACTGTTTGAACCAGCGTTGATATTCATCCGCTGTCATGGTGTTGGCGACCTTGGACATCGCTGATAATGCTTGTGCGTCTTCAGGTAAATTCACCCCTTTAAGTTGCAGCATATCCAGCAAAGATTCCGCATCTTTTGGCAGCTCACCAGTCTGATAACCTGCATTTTTCAGGCTATTCAATATTTCCAGCAGACTTTCAGGCACATTCAGATTATCAGCACCGATATTATGTCTACCGGGGGGATGGTTGTAATACACAATGGCGACACGCTTATCGGCATTGTCTTTTTGTTGTAGAGCCAGCCAGCCTTGCATGCGCAGTGCCTGACGGTTTATATGTTCTTTAATTGGTAGACTTTGCGTCAGCTGGGCCCCGGTTTGTGGGTCCATCTTTGCAGGCTCGGTCAATGCCAGAATCTGTGGCTGACTGACACCTTGCAACTCCGGCATGGCAATCCGATAATGAATCGAATCGCGAGGAATACCCTGTGAAGATAAGGCATAATCCGCCTCACTTAATTTATTAAGACGAATACCTTTTAAAACCGGAACATTAAGCTCAGTAAATAATTGTTCAACCTGCTCACGACCATCACCACCACCAATCACAAAGTCCTGAAAAGAAACGATTCCCCATGGTGTGTTTGGCAAAGATTTGTTCATCACCTTTTTGATCGTCTCAATAGCCTCAACACTGGGTTCGCCCCAGGCGGCCAATACGGAAACACATTGACTGTTCAGCGCCTGACAATACTGCTGATGCAGTTTCCATTCACCTGTTAAATCGCCGGTATCATGATCGACCAACCAGACAACAGGATTTGTTGTATCAAGTTGTTTGGCTAGTTCAGTTGGGCTTAACCATTGAGTTTTATCGTCTTTATGCAAAGCAAAGCGTAAAGCCCCAACAGGTTGTAATTCGGCTTTTTTACTGCCTTCTGTGAGCAACATGTCCAGCAGACTGCGTGAATTCTCTGTCGAACGGTTAACCCAGTAAGCACGAGCCTGTAACCAGTTAGCATACTCGGGATATTGAACCTGTTTGGCCTCTAACAGAGTTGTTGTGCTTAATGAGGCTTTATCACTCAAGATATGATTAGGAATAGATTGTGTAACCGGATCGCTATTTAATTCGATAAGCCGCTGGTCACTATGTAAAACATAGCGTTTTTGATCATTGTTATATTGCCGAACGAGTAATCGTTCCACAGGATCGCCAAATACACCAACCACTAATATGCTTGCACTGTTATCAATCAATTGCTGTAAGTCAGCATCAGTCAAAGCATTAAGCTGACTGACCGTGCGGATTTGAATGTCTGCATCAGGCTGTTGTTGTAATAATTGATGTGCTCCAGAGACCAAAGTCGGGGCAGAGCGATCTGACACAATAACCATTACATGATGCTCACTGGCATACGCACTTGAAGTTATCAGAGAAAACAACAGGGCAAATAGAAAAATGGGTCGGTGAAAACACAAGCGATATTTAACAATATAAGACATCAGACATCCTGCCGTAGCAAAAGCAGCTACCAGTTAGGTAAATAGCGGGCAGGGGACAGTATGGGTGTAATCTCGGAACGTTCAGGCACCCCGCCACGACTCCTTAGTTAGCTTCGGGCCGGTCTCCGGACTTACAGCTTAGCCATATTGGGGGCTGATTTTCTTTACTGGCCATTACGAATGTTGGCGATGAAAGATAAAAACAGATCCTCGGCATCATGTCTCGTCTTCCCATACTGTTAAGTACAGTGACTGTCGATCTATCAGGCAGATAGCGACCAGAGCAATGAAATAACTGTTTACCGTTGCGGGGGCAGTACAGGAATAACCAAATAAGAGGCGCACCTGTTTCCCGTTTAACCTTAATCACATGTAGCAATAAAGGCACCTGAAACTGCCTGCGATAATACAGACAAATGGTAATCAGTCAAACTATGCGATATTGGCAGTAATACGTTAATAAGACTGATCGTGATTTTGAGATAGTATTTGGCTGAACGTTAATAGCCCTTAGCTTTCATAGTCAGTAAGCTGTTTAATACTATGGGTAACTAATCCATAATCAATCACGACATTAAATTCAATAGAAGGAGAGTAAATATGGAATGGATATTACTAGGGATTGTCGGCCTGCTGATTTTATATGTGATTATTGAATACAATAAATTGGTTCGGCATCGCAATATCTTCCAGAATGCATTCAAACAGATAGACGTTACACTTAAGCAACGTCACGACATGATTCCGCAGCTGGTCAGCACCGTTAAAGGCTATGCCAAGCATGAACAGGAAACGCTTAATGGGGTAATTGAAGCCCGCAATCAAGCAGAAAAAATGCGTGATCAAACCGACTCGGGCGATGCAAAGTCAATGCTGGCGCTTGGACAGGCTGAAGGTGTGTTAGGTAAAGCAATGGGCGGCATCTTCGCTTTATCAGAAGCTTATCCGGATCTGAAAGCGGATGGTGCTTTCCGTGATCTGATGGAACAGCTGACCAGCATTGAAAACAAAGTGGCAGCCTCGCGCCGCGGCTACAACAATACGGTGCTTGAATATAACAATGTTCTGGAAACTTTTCCGACCAATATCCTAGCCAATATGTTCAGCTTTACTCGCGCCTCAGAGCTGGAGTTTGATGACCGTGAAGCGATTCAAGACGCGCCCAAGGTTGAGTT
>NZ_DFTU01000109.1:59199-60814 GCF_002379485.1 Methylophaga sp. UBA4204
CGCCCAAGGTTGAGTTTTAAAAATGGCTGCAATGAGCAGCTATCAACTGGGTGCATATGCCCGAAAACAAAGTCGATTGATGATGACTTTGTTTATTTTTTCTGTGGCGTTGATTGCAGCCGTGATTGCCTCGCTGGCTTCTGTCAGGATGAGCGGCGACAGTATTAATCAGACTGAACAATTAATGGTTAACTGGCAACTATTTGGGTTGGTTGCTGCCGGCGTTGCTATGGTGATTGTTCTGACCTCTGTTTGGAAAATAGTCACCATGGGCGGTGACGGTGCAAAGGTTGCTCAGGCTTTGGGAGCGACTGATATTAACGAGATAACCGGTGATCCCTTGGTTACACGTTATCAAAACATCGTTGAGGAAGTGGCGCTGGGAGCCAGCATTCAGACACCGCAGGTTTTTATCATTGAAAACGAACCCGGAATTAATGCTTTCGCTGCGGGTAGCTCTCCCGATAATGCGGCTATTGCCGTGACTCGTGGCGCATTAACGTTATTGAATCGTGATGAGCTGACAGCAGTAGTCGCCCATGAATTTGCTCATATTCGTAACCTCGATATGCGGCTCAACCTTCGTGTAATCGGTTTGATTCACGGCTTGATGGCACTTTATGTTGTCGGACGGATTCTGATGCATTCAGGTGGGCGCGGCAGAAAAGGTGGTGCTCAAATACTGTTAATCGGAATTGCTCTGATTCTACTGGGATTACTAGGGGCTTTTATGGGAAAAATCATGCAGGCAGCGATATCTCGTCAACGTGAATATCTTGCTGATGCGGATGCCACACGTTATACCGGTGATCCTATTGCGTTAGCGGGCGCGTTAAAAAAAATAGGGGCCCTCAGTCAACAAGGTGCCAATAAAGTCAGACATGATGAACTGGAAGAGGCTAGGCACATGTTGTTTGCCGAGCTTTCAAATAAAATGTCTGGAATGCTGTCTACACATCCACCTTTGGTAAAACGAATACAGGCGCTGGAACCCGGGTTTGACCCGGAGATTAACGGCTGGCCTGAGATAGAAAATGCTCCATAAAATAATTATCCCTCACCCCAAATAATACCTATTTGAAGTGAGAGATAATGGTTAACACTAATTATAGCGTCTGCGTAATAAATCGTTTACCAGGCAAAGTAACACGTAAAAGCCAACCAGTGGAGCCAATCCATAGACTAGTCCGGCTTGCAGTTGTGGGAGGTACGGTAAAGACAAGGCCATTGCAATGGTAAACCAGACATAGGCGACATATAACACCAGGAATAAGAAGCCTTCAAATCGATTTAACGTGCTTCCCAAAAAGAATAAGGGTAAACATAAAATCGCCACAGCCAACATAACAGGTACATCAATCTGCATCAGCTGTTCGCTTGCCAGTAATGGAGTAGGGGAAAACAAACCCGACAAACCCAATACCGCCAGAATATTAAAGATATTGCTTCCTACCACATTACCAATAGCAATATCCCGTTCACCTTTGATGGTCGCAACAACAGAGGTCATGACTTCTGGAAGTGACGTGCCAGCGGCGATAATGGTTAAGCCAATAACGGCTTCACTGACACCAAACGATGAGGCAATCGTCACCGCACTTTGAACCAACCAGCG
>NZ_DFTU01000109.1:61013-69049 GCF_002379485.1 Methylophaga sp. UBA4204
GTTTTTTTGCCCTGATAAAACAGAAACACCGTGTATAAAATAACACCAGCTAACAAAATGGCTGCTTCAAGTTTGCCAATGGTGCCATCCTGAATCATCCACAACGCGACAAAACTGATGCCAATCATTATCGGTACGTCTTGACGGATCAATTGTTGTGAAACCATCAACGGCATGATTAAAGCCGCGAGACCGAGAATAAACAGAATATTGAAAATATTACTGCCCACCACATTGGCGATGGCCAGTTCAGCCTGACCGGAAAAAGCCGCTTTGACACTGACAGCCATTTCAGGAGCACTGGTGCCAAATGCCACCACCGTTAAACCAACCACTAAAGCGGGAATTCCGAAACTGGTTGCTAAACGCGAGGCGCCTTTCACCAGTAATTCAGCTCCTATAATCAGTAGAATTAATCCTGCAACCAACATCAACCACGTCATCTTTTTATCCTTGATAAATGCTTTACAGTGAGATCTTGTTCACCATAAAGCATTAATTATTAATTACTTAGCGTTTAAATTTAAATCTGAATTTATCTACATAATGGCGTCCAGTTTCTTTTGCATTTCTTCAGCAGAAAGTCGTAATTGTGGCAGACCTTTGCGTAAGCGTTGCTGGCCCATCCAAAACACAATCGGTGCAGCGATAAACACCGATGAACTTGTACCAATCACGATACCGAATAACATCGGTAGAGCAAAACTAGCTACTGCGCTGCCACCGGCAACTGCCATCGGTATTAATGCCAGAAATGTGGTGACTGACGTAAAGACCGTTCTAGTCAGCGTTGAAGTGATACTTTCATTAAGTAATTCCAGCATCGGTTTGTCAGGCGTTAAGCGTAGATTTTCCCTAACCCTGTCAAACACTACCACTTTGTCATTCACCGAATAACCAATCAATGCCAATAACGCAGCAACCGCCGTAAGATTGAACTCTACCCCGGCCAGTACAAAAAAACCGATGGTTTTGGTTAAATCTAACGCAATGGTTAATGTAGCGGCTAAAGCAAAGTGGTACTCAAAACGGATCCACAGATACGCCAGCATGCCGAATCCGGCAAATACAATGGCCAGAATAGTGGCATCGCGGAAATCACCACTGACTTTTGGTCCAACCATTTCAACACGCGGAAAACTGGCATCAGCCGATATTTCCGTTACCGTGGTTTTGATGGTTTCAACCACCTTACCACTCGCTACTTGTTCGGCTCCTTCCATAGGTAACCGTACAAGATAATAGTCATTATCTCCAAACTCCTGGATTGCTGCCTGGGTAAAACCTTTATCCTGCAGGGCTTTACGCAGTTGTTCAACATTGGTATCTGGCGCCTGCACTTCCATCACCGTGCCGCCGCTAAAATCGATGCCATATTTCAAACCGGGTTGAAAGAATAAACCAATCGCTGCCAGTGACAGGATGGCAGAAACCGTAATACCTACAAACCGTCCCCGCATAAAATCAATCTTGCTATTGCTGAGACGATCCAGCGACTTTATACCCGAAATACTTAGTAATGTCTGTTTTGGCATCCGCTTTACCCGCCATTCCATCAATAACCGGGTAAAAGAAATCGAGGTAAACATTGACGTAATCAGACCAATCGCCATTGCCACGGCAAAACCTCGCACTGGACCACTGCCAAACATAAACAGCAGACTGATCGCGATCAATGAGGTGATATTGGAATCCAGGATCGTACTATAAGCGCGTCTGAAACCAGCATCCAAAGCAATTAGTGCACGTTTGCCACGACGGGTTTCTTCGCGGATCCGTTCATTTATCAGGATATTGGCATCAACTGCCATACCAATGCTCAGAATAATTCCGGCAATTCCAGGCAGTGTCAGTGTCGCACCTAATACACTCAAAACACCAAAAATCAGACCTATATTGAGCGTAAGACTCAAACTGGCAATAAAACCCCAGCTGCCGTAAATAGCCAGCATAAAGACCAATACCAATATGGCACCAATCACCCCTGTAGTAATACCCATCGAAATGGAATCACTGCCTAAATCCGGTCCCACCGTACGTTCTTCTATAACGTTTAGTGGTGCAGGTAATGCACCGGCACGTAACAACAAGGCAAGTTCATTGGCTTCTGCCACCGTAAAGGAACCGCTGATTTCTCCACGACCACCAGCAATGACACTGCGGATAACCGGAGCGGTAATAACTTTATCGTCCAATACAATCGCCAAAGAGCGGCCAATATTGTTCTTGGTCATTTCACCAAACAACCGGGCACCTTCTTTATCCAGCTCAAAACTGACCACTGGCTGGCCATTTTCCTGACTGAATACCAGATTGGCGTCCTTAATATGCTGACCTTCAAGCGCCACCCGCTCTTCCAGAGTATAGACTTCACCTTCAGTCATACCCTGAGCTTTGATTACACCCGATGTTTCTGCATTAGCCGCCCAGTGAAAGGTCATTTTGGCGGTGGTTCCAAGCAGGGTGCGGATATAACCTGGATCATCCACCCCAGGTAATTGCACCAGAATGCCATCACTACCTTGTTTAGTAATAGTCGGGTCAACCAGACCGCTTTCGTTCAGACGCTGCCGAACAACTTTCAAGCTATGTTCAACGGCATCTTTCGTAAGATTTTCGCTATGCGCTTTAGTGGGGGTAATGGTTAAGCGATTATGGTCATCCTCTATTGAAAACAAGGCCAAACCACCTTTTGGATCTTTTATATAGGAACGAGCGATTTGCTTGATTTCAGTCAGGCGGTTGGAATCTTTTGGGATGATAATCAGCTGGTTTTTATTGACTGAAACTGGCTGAATAAAGATTCTTGCCTCACGTAAAGCATCTGTGATCTGTTCAGCTAATTGCTGATGATCATTTAGTCGTAAATCATCGATATCCACCTGCATCAGCAAATGGGAACCACCACTAAGATCCAATCCTAATTTAAAGGTATTGTCGGTAAACCAGGAAGGTAAATGTTGTGTCGTAGAATGCGGCAACACATTAGGCAATGCACTAAGCAAGCCCACAATAATAATCAGACTGAATAAAACAGCCCGTGAATAGAATGAACGCATACATAATCCTCGAAGAAAGCTTCGTTAAACAAAAAAGTTTTTAAAAGGATTATTGGAGTGGAGGTGCGCGATTTAACGGTAAATGATATTTGCCGTCACTGATAATCAGTAACGTCAAATAATACAGATCCTCAGCAAGCAATAGTGCCGCAGCAGGAAGTATCAGAACAGATGAATAAACCAGCCAGTGTTGTTCGTTATCACCATCATCTACACTTGGTGTAGCCAGATTTTCAATATCTAACAGGGACCGGAAATGATCACGTTGATTAGCTAAGGTAAGCTGATCGAACTCGGCGACAAAACCGGAGTGGGCTGAAACCGTTACCTGACGGAAATCTACCCAGCCAGCAAAGGCCAGGCTATTAAGCAAAAATAGCAATACAAACAGTTGCCAGAAATTGGCAGGGTGCTGGTCAAGCTGCTGTGTGTGGAGATGTTTCATGAACTTATTCGCTATCAAGTGCACAAATTGTGAGCTTCGCCAATAAAACAGTCAATGAAAATTACAGCAAACATCCAACTATTTTAAGGAAGGTATTTTATGGGTTTATTAATGGAAGGCCAGTGGGTCGATCGCTGGTATGACACAGATTCCAATCAGGGAAAATTTATTCGCAGCAAATCACAGTTCCGCAATTGGGTGACTGCTGATGGAAGTGCCGGTCCAAGTGGAGAGGGTGGTTTTAAAGCTGAAGCGGGTCGTTATCATTTATATGTTTCTTTAGCCTGTCCATGGGCACATAGAACGCTTATCTTTCGCAAACTTAAAAATCTGCAAGATATGATTTCCCTTTCGGTAGTCAATCCATTGATGCTGGAACATGGCTGGACCTTTGATTACGCGGAAGGGGTGATTGAAGATCCGCTGCATCAGGCGAAATTTCTGCATCAGATTTATACCACTGCCGATCCAGATTACAGTGGACGGGTAACGGTACCGGTGTTGTGGGACAAAAAGCAGAACACGATGGTCAGCAATGAATCTGCTGAAATTATCCGTATGTTCAACAGTGCATTTGATTCAATCGGTGCCAAGGCCGGTGACTATTATCCCCAGGCGTTAAGACAAGAAATTGATGCCATTAATGATGATGTCTACGACAACATTAATAATGGTGTGTATAAAGCGGGTTTTGCCACCACACAACAGGCTTATGAAGAGGCTGTTTTTCCATTATTTAATGCATTGGATGAGGTTGAAGAGCGTCTGAGCAAAAATCGCTATTTAGTCGGTAATGATATTACCGAAGCAGACTGGCGATTGTTTACCACATTGATTCGTTTTGATGCCGTGTATCACGGCCATTTCAAATGCAACCTGAAATGCATTGAAGATTATCCGAATATTTCTGAATACGTTCGTGAGTTATATCAATGGCCCGGCGTGGCTGAAACCGTCAACATGCAACACATCAAAAATCATTATTATCGTAGTCATAAAACGATTAATCCAACGGGTGTGGTTCCTGCCGGGCCAATCTTAAATCTGGATCGTCCACATACCCGACGCTGATATCAATGCATGGTGGCAAGATAAAACATCACCGCAGCATCAATAAAACCAAAGGCAATAATCCCCATAACAAGATAGTGCCAGAAAGTTAGTTTGGATCTCATAAAGTCTCCCGTTAATTGATGCTATTAACTTCTAGACAAGATTTAAAACAAAAAGACTGACTAATCAAACAAAATTCAATTCCGTAAGGTTTAGTTAAGTATTGGTGTCGTAGCATTAGCCTCATTTTGAGTAATGGGGCAATTTTGTGGAAAAACATACTGGATGCAAACGGCTGCTTTATGCTTTTGGTTATTCCATACAGGGGCTTTTCGCTGCACTGCGTTATGAAACCGCTTTTCGACAAGCCTTTCTGCTGTTATTAATTGCAGGCATTGGGAGTTTCTTTCTCGAGGTATCATCCGTTGAACGACTAGCCATGATCACGGTTTTATTGCTTGTGGTAATGGTTGAAGCACTGAACTCAGCATTTGAATGCGTTGTTGATCGTATTAGCACCGAACCTCATCTGCTATCGGGACGAGCCAAAGACTATGGTTCTCTGGCGGTGCTTATTGCCCTCATTATCGCTCTGGCTACCTGGCTGACCATCTTGTGGCCATTAATAGTGCGAGGCTGATGATGACTAAATTACAGTCTTTTTTTGGCCCTTATCTGATATTGATAAAGCTGCTTCTCACCGGCTTGGTTATTCTGAGTTTATCGCGTATAGGCTTAGTCGTGTGGCAGTGGGATAGGGTGGTTGCTGCGACATCACTGCCCACTATTTTCTGGCAAGGAATTCGTGCAGATTTGATTATGATGGGTATGCTGCTTGTGCCATTGGCGCTGGGCTTGCCATTACTGGCAAATCAATTAGGATGGAAGATTTGGCAAAAACTGGTTCTGATTTGGGGCGTGCTGGTTATTGTCCTTATCAGTTTTATGGAAGCTTCTACCCCCGCGTTTATCAGTCAGTATGATCTGCGTCCTAACCGCTTATTTGTGGAATATCTACGTTATCCAAAAGAAGTCTTTGCCACACTTTGGCAGGGTTTTCGTTGGCCGTTATTGATTGGAGTGACCCTCACCGTTATTTCCGGCAGCGTGGCAGTAAAACTATTGCAGCGCTGGTTGAACAATAATCAGAAACCCTGGCCAGTATGGAAGATTTGGCTTGCCTGGCCACTGTTGCTGCTGATACTTGCTTTAATGATTCGATCGTCTATTGGTCATCGACCTGCCAATCCGTCCAGCTTTGCTCTGACACCGGATGCCATGGTCAATAGTCTTATGCTGAACTCAGCCTGGTCAGTATATTTTGCGATTTACAATATGCAGCACGAATCCAATGCTGCTGAAGTGTATGGCACGATGACTGATGAAGCGATCCTGTCGGAACTACATAAAAATTATCCATGGATTGATGAAGATACTCAGCGTAAATTTCCCACCTTGAATACCCGTCAGGCCTCTGTACAGCGAGATAAGCCACTCAATCTGGTGATTATTCTGCAAGAAAGTATGGGAGCTACGTTTGTGGAATCGCTTGGCGGCGAATATTCTGTCACTCCTGAACTTGAACGCCTAAAGAAAAAAGGCTGGTGGTTTGAACAGCTTTATGCCACCGGCACCCGATCAGTGAGAGGTATCGAGGCGGTAATCAGTGGCTATTTGCCGACGCCTGCACGAAGTGTGGTGAAGTTATCGCTCTCTCAACAAAACTTTTTCACCATTGCCGACCTATTAAAGCAACAAGGTTATTTCACTGAGTTTATCTATGGTGGAGAGTCACACTTTGACAATATGGCGAGCTTTTTTATTGGCAATGGCTTCGAGTCGGTGATTGATCAGCATGATTATGACAATCCGGTCTTTACCGGAAGTTGGGGTGTATCCGATGAAGATTTATTGAATAAAGCGCACCAGCAACTGCAACAAAAACATGCTGAAGGACAACCCTATTTCAGCTTGGTATTCACTTCCAGTAATCATTCACCTTATGAATTTCCCGATGGCCGCATTGAATTAGACAATCCTGTTAAACACAGTAATACCAATACAGTGAAATATGCTGATTATGCGTTGGGCCAGTTTTTTGATAAGGCTATGCAAAGCGATTACTGGAAAGATACCCTATTTCTGGTGATTGCCGATCATGACTTGAATGTGTTTGGTGATGCTTTAGTGCCGATAGAGCGCTTTCAGATCCCAGGGCTAATTTTAGGCGCGGATATCCAGCCACGGAGCATACCCACAGTTGCCAGTCAGATTGATATGCCGCCTACCTTGTTATCCTTAATGGGAATAAGTGCGGAAACCCCGATGATTGGCCGTGATTTAAGTCTGGAAAGAGAGCAGCAGTCGAGCGGCCGGGCTTTGATGCAATTTGCCGACTATTACGCCTTGATGCAGGGTGAGAAAGTCACTGTTCTCAGGCCGCAAAATACGGCGCTTGAAGGATATTATTCACCGAGTACCCGGCAATTGAAAATCATCGGGCCTGCCGCTGCAGAAGATGAACGAAAAGCGTTGGCACATGTGCTATTACCCTCATGGCTGTATCGGGAACAACGTTACGATATGCCCAATTTAATACAGTAAAAACAGTCTGGAAATAAATAACCGACCTGAAATTATCTGTCAGATAGTTTCAGGCTTTTTTTTATCACTGTTAGATTTAAAAGCAGCTTAAGCTTTTCTTAAGTATCCGGCTTTATGCTAGGCAACCATAAACATCTGGAGATGATTTATGGAAGCAACCATATTAAATAATACGACACTGAAGACTGCAAAGCATTGGCAACAACGTTTGTTGTTTCCACATAAATCACTTTCGTTCATAGATAATCAATCAATTGATAAACCGGCTGTTCAGTCATTTATCAGTGAGCGGTTTAATGATGCTTTCGGAGCGGAAATCTGCCATTTTTTGCCGTACTTTCTCGCCAGTCATATGGAAGGTGAGATTGACTCTGCCATTGGTTTTCAACCGGTTCAGCAGCACCCATTATTTCTGGAACAATATCTTTCGCAGCCAGTTGAACACACCCTGAAGTTGTATGGTGTCCACACCCAACGGTCGGACATGGTCGAAATAGGTAATTTGGCAGCCAGTTTTAATAGTGGTAGTCCATTATTATTTATTTTACTGGCCGCCGTATTGGATAAGGCTAACTATCAGTGGGTGGTATTCACTGCAACCCGCCAGGTCAGGCATCTGATTTCTCGACTCCAGCTCTCAACCATCATGTTAGGTGAAGCTGATCCCCAGCGTTTGATTGATAAAACTCAACAGTGGGGCAGTTATTACCAACATCAACCGATGGTATTGGCTGGTCATCTTGCGACAGCTATTGCACACCTGCGCCAACATCAGGTGATTCAATCGTTACTGGAAACCCATCAGGATTTTGTGGAAAGCACGGCGAGGATAATTCGTCAATGAACAGCAAAATTTTACAATCCTTTGAAAAACT
>NZ_DFTU01000109.1:69244-72194 GCF_002379485.1 Methylophaga sp. UBA4204
ATTGGTTTACTGGCTGATAACAGCGTGCAATGGTTGATTATGGATCTGGCAGCACAGCGCGCCGGAATCATTTTATTGCCATTGCCATTATTTTTTACCCCAGATCAACTGCAACATGCACTACAGAGTGCGGGGGCTATTGGGCTGATTCATGATCGTCCATTAATGATTGATGATGAGTTTCTGGGTGAAAGTCACTTTGTAAAAAGTTTGATGTTGACCTTTACAGCCTGCCGAAATATCTCAGTCATCGCATTGCCTCCTGGCACGGCAAAAATTACATTTACTTCAGGATCAACAGCCGACCCAAAAGGGGTGTGCCTGAGTAACGACAATCAATACCAAGTCAGTCAGAGTTTATTAAGCGTGCTGAAAATGGAAAATGTTCGGCATCTGGCCTTACTTCCATTAAGCACATTACTGGAAAATATTGCTGGGCTTTACACACCTTTATTAAGTGGTGGAGAGATTATATTACTTGGCATGGAGAAAACCGGTTTTTCCGGCAGTCTGTCAGGCAACATTTTTCAGTTATTAACCACCATTTCGCATTATCAACCAGAAAGTCTGAT
Organism: Methylophaga sp. UBA4204; assembly: GCF_002379485.1. Classification (NCBI taxonomy): domain Bacteria; kingdom Pseudomonadati; phylum Pseudomonadota; class Gammaproteobacteria; order Thiotrichales; family Piscirickettsiaceae; genus Methylophaga; species Methylophaga sp. UBA4204. The sequence goes on from NZ_DFTU01000109.1 coordinate 69,817, forward strand.
TCTGGTTCCAGAATTATTGTCGGCTTTACTAATCGCCGCTGAACAGGGATGGCAGCCACCTGAATCCTTGCAATTTATTGCGGTAGGGGGAAGTCGCGTCGCCAGCGAAATGATTGAACGTGCTCGTCAGATTGGTCTCCCAGTATATGAAGGATATGGCTTGTCTGAATGTAGTTCAGTGGTCAGTCTCAATACGCCAGTACAAGACAATCCTGGAACAGCCGGAAAGGTATTACCCCATGTAGATATCCAAATTGAAAAGGGTGAAATAATGGTGTCGGGTAATACTTTTCTGGGCTATATCGGCACGGACCTATCACATCAAAATACTGTTTCCACCGGCGATATGGGCTATCTGGATCAGGATGGATTCTTAGTCATCCAGGGACGTAAAAAACAGCTGCTCATTTCGAGTTACGGTAGAAATATAAATCCCGAATGGGTAGAAAGCGAAGTACTTGCTCGTCCTGGGATTTTGCAATGTATTTTGTTTGGTGATGCTAAACCGTATTGCACCGCATTAATTTATACCCATTTAAACGATGCCGCATTGGAAAACTGGCTATCACACGTTAATAAAAAGCTTCCAGTCTACGCACAAATTACCAAATGGCAGCGTCTTGAACAGCCGTTAACAGCAAAAGCTGGACTACTCACAGCCAATGGTCGACCAAAACGCGATCGAATTTTTACTTTTTTTCAGCATGATTTGGAAGCTATCTATCAGGAGTCACAGTATGGGATTTTTTGACACACTCTGCCAGCAGACAGACGTTGAGCGACAACACTTATTTTCTGCCCCAATTATTAATCAGGCGATGCGGGGTGAAGTGACGCTGGATCTTTATATAGCTTTTCTAACGCAGGCTTATCATCACGTTAAACATACCGTTCCATTGCTGATGGCCGTTGGCTCACAATTGCCAGAACAGTATGAGTGGTTACGGGAAGCTGTTGCGGAATATATCGAAGAAGAGCTGGGGCATCAAGAGTGGATTCTGAATGATATCGCTGCATGCGGTCATGATAAAGAATTGGTGCGAAACAGTCGTCCAAATTCTGCCACCGAGCTGATGGTGGCCTATGCCTACGATACGGTTTTCCGCGTCAATCCACTGGGTTTTTTTGGCATGGTTCATGTACTTGAGGGCACCAGTATTGCCACCGCAGATAATGCCGCGACAGCGATTCAAAATGCGTTGTTTTTGCCTGATAAAGCCTTTAGTTATCTACGTTCACATGGCGCTTTGGATCAGGAGCATGTGAAATTTTTTGAAGCTTTGATGAACCGGATTGACGATCCAGAGGCACAACAACTGATCATTCACAGTAGCAAAATGTTCTATCGTTTGTATGGCGATATTTTTCGGAGCCTTACAGTATGAATACGCCCCTGAATTCATCGTCCAACACTATCGTTTTAACCGGTGCCACCGGTGGACTGGGATCTGCACTGGCTAAAGTCTTGTCTGCTCAAGGTTTTTTATTGGTGTTGTGTGGTCGGAATCATGTTCAACTGGAACAGCTTAATCGTACATTAGGTGGTCAACATCACTGCATTGCCAGTGATTTAACGACAAGTGAAGGCCGTCAGGCAGTGCTTTCGTATTGCCAACAGTTTCCCAGAGGTATTAATGCATTAATTAATAATGCGGCCAGCAATCATTTCGGTCCACTCAAAGAGATGAATGAAAGCAGCATTCAGAAGATGCTCATCACCAACTTAATGGTACCTATCGAATTAACACGCTTACTACTCCCATTACTGGGAAAAGCAGATAAAGCCCAGATCATCAATATCGGTTCGGCATTCAGCCGACTCGGGTTTCCGGGATTCAGTGTTTATAGTGCCTGCAAATTTGGTCTGCGAGGCTTTACGGAAGCAATGCGTCGAGAGTTAGCCGATACGCCTATCACTGTACGTTTATTTGCGCCCCGCACCATTACTACAGCAATGAACGATGACAACGTGACTGCAATGAATAAAGCACTTGGAAATCATAGTGATAGTGTTGAAAACGTGGCAAGTCAGTTCGTCGATTTTTATCAGAAAACACAACGTAGTGAACAGTTCTTAGGCTGGCCCGAACGTTTATTCGGTTGGTTGAATTCAATCAATAGTCGCTGGGTGGATCAAGGCCTAGCCAAAAAACTTCCGCTGATTCAGCGTTATTGGACAGGAGCAGCAAAATGAAAAAAGTATTTGTTTTATTCTATAGTCTGGGATTATTTGTTTTCAGTCTATCGGCTCAGGCAATATCGCCTGAAGCATTGCAATTGCAATCCGCCTGGGAACATGCCAATTATGAGTTAACTGACAAACAACAGATAGAGGCGTTTGAATCATTAACTGCAAAGGCGGATGAGATAAAAAAACT
>NZ_DFTU01000109.1:72228-82019 GCF_002379485.1 Methylophaga sp. UBA4204
AGCGACAAACAGCAGATTGAGGCATTTGACTTATTAACCGCCAAAGCGGATGAACTAAAAAAACACTCCTCCGAGCAACCGGATGTATTAATCTGGCGGGGAATTATTTATGCCAGTTATGCCGGTATTAAAGGCGGCCTTGGTGCATTATCCATGGCAAAAACAGCCAAAGCGGATCTGGAAAAAGCCATTGAAATTGATGATCAGGCATTGAATGGTTCAGCCTATACTACATTAGGGACACTGTATTATAAGGTCCCAGGTTGGCCATTGGGGTTCGGTGATAAGGCTACCGCAGAAAAGCTATTAAAAAATGCATTGAGATTAAATCCACAAGGCATTGATAGTAATTATTTTTATGCTTTGTTTTTAGTAGATAAAAAACAATATAAAAAAGCGGAGTCTTATCTGTTATTCGCGAAAAAGGCGGCACCCAGAGCAGATAGACCACTGGCTGATAAAGGCCGTTTAATGGAAATTGATAAGGCATTGGCAGAAGTCAACAAACATATGAATAACCAAACGCATGCAAATACTGTTAATTGAAGATGATCTGTCATTGGCGCAAGGTCTTATGCGGTCGCTGCGGCATGACCGGTTTACGGTAAATCATTTAAGTCTTGGTCGTCAGGCGATTAACAGCATCAAAACTACACCGCCTGATATGGTAATTCTGGATCTGGGACTGCCCGATATGGATGGCACCGACGTGCTGGCAGAGATCCGAAAGCACAATGCTACAGTACCTATATTAGTATTAACGGCTCGTGGCAGTATTAATGATCGCGTCATCGGACTGGATGCCGGTGCCGACGATTATCTGGCTAAACCGTTTGATATTGATGAACTGCTGGCCAGATTAAGAGTGTTCGAACGCCGATTGAGCAGTCAGCAACACGCTGCATTACAAATCGGTTCCGTCAGTCTGGACAGCAAAGCCATGCAGTTAAAAGTGGATGATGCGTTGGTGGAATTACCGCGACGTGAATTTATGTTGCTGAAAATCTTAATGGAGAATGTTGGTCGTGTACAGACCCGGGATAGTCTGGAATCAAAGCTGTACAGCTGGGGTGAAGAGGTCGGCAGTAATGCCATCGAAGTACATGTTCATCATTTACGTAAAAAACTTCCAGAAGGCTTTATTAAAACCATCCGCGGCGTAGGGTATCAAATCAGTAATCCATGAAATCAATCCGACTGTATCTCCTGCTGATATTAGTAGCTACTCTGGTACTGGTGATGTTTGTGTCGTTACTGAAAGGGTATCAGTCCAGTATTGAAACGGCACAACAATTGTTTGATGAACGTTTAATCAACACCGCTGAACTGATTGCCTCCGCTCACATTGGTCAAAATACAGTCGATTCGACGCAAAGTCCCACCAGTGATTATCTGTTTTTTCAAATCTGGGATGCCAACGGCCAATTATTAACTCGCTCTAAAACTGCTCCCCATATTGCGCTAAGTCAATTTGAACAAGGATTTTATGACGTCAATTTCAAAGGCTTTCGCTGGCATAACTATGTACATCCTGATCTGCAATTTGAACGATGGATTATCGTCGGAGAACGCAGTGATGTTCGCAGTTCTATGGCGGAAGATATTGTTTTAGCCACCATATTACCGGCGTTTTTCGGCATCGTAGTGGCAGCCATAGTAATCTGGTGGTTAATTGGTACCGGGTTAAAGCCCTTGAAAACGCTTTCTGCGCAACTTTCCAGCAAACAGGCTGATGATTTAAGACCGATTGAATTGGCCCCATTGCCCATTGAAATGAGTCAGTTGGTGAAAATTATTAACCAACTATTCTGGCGTCTTGACCAAAGTTTTCAACGTGAACAGCGTTTTGCGGCTGATGCGGCACATGAATTACGTACCCCTATCAGTGCCTTGCAGATACATTTACATAATCTTCGACAAACCTACGGGGATAACACAGAAGATTGGCAACTCATGCAGGCTGCTGTTGACCGGATGGGCCATCTGGTCAACCAGATCCTGATGCTGTATCGGACAGCGCCTGAGCAAATTGCAGCGAAAGCCGAAGCCATTGATCTGTACAAATTGGCCAGCGAGGTTATTGCACGAGATTATCAACAGTTTGAGAAGCGTCAGCAATATATTGAATTGATTGGTGAATCTGCTCAGGTGTATGGTCATTTATTTGCCCTGGAAACACTGTTACAGAACCTGCTAAACAATGCCAACAAATATGCACCGTCAAAGGGGCATATTGTCATTCATGTTCATCCCACTGAGAAAGGTGTGCGATTAACCGTTGAGGATGATGGTCCCGGTATTCCGCCAGACCAGTATGAGCGTATTTTTGACCGGTTTTATCGATACCAGAACGAAAACAGTGATCTCCAATTACCCGGATGTGGTCTAGGTCTCGCTATCGTTCAACATATTATTGAAATGCATCATGCTGAGATCAAACTGACCAAATCAGCATTTGAAACAGGCCTTAAGGTCATTATAGATTTTCCTGCAGTGATGAATAAATGATGAAGTATTTTTTTATATGCATGGCTATCCTATTGATTCCAATAAAGAGTTACGCTGCGCCACCCGTATTTGAAATCCTCATCAAAGATCATCTATTTTATCCGGATGAACTAGTGATTCCCGCTGATACCAAGGTGAAATTACTGGTCAAAAATCAAGATGCTACTCCTGAAGAATTTGAAAGTTATGAGCTTAACCGTGAAAAAGTCATCCCCGGCAATACTCAGGCGATCATTTTTGTCGGCCCATTAAAGCCAGGGACGTATCCATTTTTTGGTGAGTTTTTTCCTAAAACGGCCCAAGGCAGAATAATTGTCAAAGAGAGCGGTAAATAATCATGTTGCTGAATAGCGTTATTCTGGTGTTACGTGAAGTACTGGAAGCCGCCATGGTCGTAAGCCTGTTCATGGCATTTACCACTGTGAGTCAGCAAGCACGTAGCTTTCTGCTCAAGGCAATTCTGCTGGGATTGATTGCCGGTGGCGCTTATGCGTATTTTTTACCCGAGATATCAAACTGGCTGGAGGGCGTTGGTCAGGAAATAACCAATACCATTATTCATATAGGTATTTATGTATTTCTGATGGGGTTTTTATGGCTTATTTCCAGAGATATTGTCCTCCCCAATCGGCTGGTAAAAGGCATGATGATGGCAGCCATTATCCTGGCAATTAGTCGGGAAAGTGCCGAAATCATGTTATATATTTCCGGCTTTCGCAGTGATCATTTTTTGCTGCAATCCGTCGTGTCAGGCAGTTTAATTGGCTTAAGCATCGGGGTTAGCTGCGGTATTTTTTTATATCACCTGATGATTGCTTTAAAACCTGCAGCCGCAGCCAAATTCATCTGCGTGCTGGTTGTGATTGTAGGGAGCAGCATGATGTCTCAGGCCACTCAGTTTCTTATTCAAGCAGATTGGTTAGCCTCAACAGAACCCGTCTGGGACAGCTCTCATATTATCAGTGAACACTCGTTACCCGGTCAGTTACTTTATGCATTGATGGCGTATGAAGCGACGCCTACCTGGAGTCAGATAATAATTTATCTGACAAGCTTGTTACTCATGTTGATCGTGATTCTTTCGGGACGATTTTCAAGGGCTATTTCGCATGTTTAATTTTCAACGCCTCAGTTTTTTATTTTTTATTGTTACGCTCCCGGCGCTCAGTCATGCCGATGGTAATCCGGTCGATAAAGTCTATGCGCCTTATGTACAGCCATTGGAGCGTGAAATTGAATGGAGAATGACCGATTCAGATGGGCAGCAGTTTCAACGATTAGGGGTGGGCAAAAGTCTTACCGACCGACTGTTTATTGAAGGCTATTTGATCGGTGAAGATAATCAAAATAATGATTTTCGCTTACAGGCATATGAAATCGAAGCGCTTTGGCAACTGACCGAGCAAGGTGAATACGGTATTGACTGGGGGCTTATAACCGAACTTGAACGACAACGTGATGATAATAACTGGGAAGCAGCTGCAGGATTAATCGCTTTGAAAGAGTGGGGGAGATGGGTTGCAACCAGCAATTTTTGGCTTAAATATGAATGGGGCGAATCGCAGGAAAGTGAATTTGAAACCGCTTTATCGTTACAAACCCGTTATCGACTTTCTCGCTATTTTGAGCCGGCGGTTGAATTTTATGCTGGCGAAGATACTCGTGCATTAGGTCCAGTGTTTTTGGGCGATATCAGTCTTTCTCCCGGTAAAAAACTGCATTGGGAAATTGGCGTTCTGACCGGCTTGTCTGCCAAAACCGCCGATACCAACTGGCGTGCATTATTGGAATATGAGTTTTAACGCTGTTGCATTTGTGAAATGCATTCCTCAAGCGTTTTGTTTTTAAAATCATCAATAGCTTGCTGCTTACCTTCATTAGTTTCAGCAACCGGTTGTTGATAGGCACTCAGAAGCAAGCCCCGCGTAACATTACCCATGGCGTTTTCCATTGCCTCGTGAATCGGTGTATTCATTTGTCGAAATAGCATATATGAGCCGGCTTTGCTGGCCCATTCCTCACAAACTTGTGCCTGCTCAGCCTGAACGGCAATGGCATTTGTCAGCAAAAAGCCACCAAAGAAGAAACTCAACACGATTTGTTTCATTTATAAAATCCTAAATTTTTATACGATAACTTTACTGATAGCGAGATGAAGATTTTGTCAAAGGATTGAGCGAACAACTTTTTTGATGATTTAGGTTATTGTGAATTGGCTTAGAGTCACGCCATGATGCTCTGTAGAATTCATAAGACAATAAAGTGATCGCGATGAAAAATAAATTTCTGGAAAGTGGCGAAGCAGGCTATCACCCACTGAAAAAATTTCGCACCATTATTAAAGGACTGCGTTATGCAGTATTAAGTGACTTCAGTGTACTTTACAAAGTAGTTGTCTCAGTCATCGTTGTACTGGTTTCGTTGTGGTTTCACAAATGGGTGGATGCCGCATTAATCATTATGGCAACTGGCTTTGCCCTGAGTGCAGAATTGTTTAATACTGCCATTGAAGCCATGTGTGATTTCGTGGAAGAACGTCATAACCATAAAATCGGCATCATTAAAGATATCGCTGCTGCAGCTGCCGGTGTGGCGATATTTGTTTGGGCTGTAGTGATTCTTTCCAGCTTTCTGGGCGTTTGGCAACGCTTGGTTTGAGTAAGCCAATTCAAAAAGTGGAGAGCAATGATTTGCTCTCCATGCATTTGTCAGATATCGCTATGAGGACCAAAAACTTCGTAATGAATTCGATCTGCAGCCACGTTTAAATCCAACAATTGTTGTTTGATGAAGCGCATAAATCCAACGGGCCCACAAATATAAAAGTGACCATCTGTCAGGGGCAGCTCAAATTGCAGGCGGTCTAATTGCATCAGACCATTTAGCGCCTGATTATCATCAGCATCATCCTGCTTATACCAATAGTAATAATGCAGCTTATCCAGCTGATTTGCCGCGTTTTTAAGCTGATCGGCATAAGTGTGCTGATTCTTATTTTCACAGGCATGCAAAAACCAGGTTGGTTGCTCGGTTTGATTCTCCAACAGGGTTCCAAGCATCGCCATCATCGGTGTGATACCGACACCGGCAGATATCAGCACCGTCGGTTTGTCTAAATGTGCCAAATAGAAATCCCCAGTGGGTGGCATTAACTCAACATGATCACCAACCTGCACTGTGTCGTGCAAATGATTGGAAACCAAACCTGCTCTTGGCTGGGTTTCACGTTTGACACTAATCCGGTAACTTTCGCCATTGAATTTATCAGAAATAGAATACTGACGGATTTCAATATTTTCTGCCTGCTCAGGTTTTACTTTAACGGCCAGATATTGACCGGGTTGGTAATTGGCAATTTCACCACCATCAACCGGAACAAAGGTAAAGCTGGTAACCAGTTCTGATTCCGGTTTTTTATCTTTCACTTTAAATAAACGTGAACCGGTCCAGCCGCCGCTTTTGTTTTGGTATTCGCTATAGATATCCTGTTCTCGACCAATTAACACTTTGGCTAATAGTCCATAAGCCTGCACCCAGGCGTCGGCTACTTCATCGGTAAATTCTTCTGGCGCCATTTCTCTCAACGTTTCAATCAAATGATGACCGACAATCTGATATTGATCAGGCTGAATATCAAAACTGACATGTTTATGGGCCACTCTTTCGACCAGTTCACCTAAAGCGCCCAGATCATCAATATGCTTGGCGTACATTGCTACGGCGCTGAACAAGGCAAACTGCTGTCTTCCGGTTGCCTGATTAGCAAGGTTAAAAATATCTTTTAATTCAGGATTGTGACTGAACATGCGTTTGTAAAAATGGTCTGTGACCTCAACCCCGGCATTTTCCAGCAATGGCAGGGTACTTTTTACGATTTCAATGGTTCTGTTATCTAACATAAATAACCTCTTAACTAATTCAAACAACGGATTCTTTTTAGAGGTTGCAGAGGTTGTGCCATTTATAAAAAAGCATATAAATCAATTAAATACATAAATACTCATCAGTAGATGTGTCATATTGACATGGAAAAAACGTGTCTTTTTGACTTTTTAGTGATAGATTGACCTTAATTGAATAATTGAGTTGGCTATGCAAGATTTTGATTCAACATTATTACTTGAAGTCGCGCTGGATCTGGCGAACAGTATTAATAACGATGATCGTTTTGATCGCCTGTTGGCATCCATTCGCAAAGCCATTAAATGCGATGCCGTTGCATTATTGGGCTTGCATGAAAACCTGCTAACGCCTTTGGCCATTCAAGGCTTGTCCTCCGAAGTATTGGGTCGACGTTTTTATCTAACTGAGCACCCGAGACTTGAGCAGCTATGCAATGCCACTAAACCACTTATTTTCCCCGATAACTGTGATTTACCCGATCCCTATGATGGTTTGCTATTAGCCAGAACCGGCGATCTTCCGGTGCATTCTTGTATGGGGTTGCCATTGTATTCTGACCAAAAAGTCATTGGTCTGGTCACCATCGACAGTCTGCAGTCTGGGAGTTTTAATGCAATCAGTCCCAAAACGCTGGAACTGATAGCCGCATTGTCTGCAGCAACATTGAAAACTGCATTGCAATTTAAAAAGCTCGAAATCAGTGCCCAGCATGCTCAGCAACTTGTGCAGGAACTGACTCAGGAAGCCTTGTTAAAAGATGGGGGAGAACTGATTGGGCAAAGTACTGCCATGCAGACGTTGAAAAACGAAATCCAGCTGGTCGCCGGTTCGGATTATACCGTGCTGATAACCGGTGAAACCGGCGTGGGAAAAGAGCTGGTTGCACGCACTGTGCATCAATTGTCATTGCGAAAAGATAAACCCTTAGTTCATATCAACTGTGCGTCTTTGCCGGAAACATTGGCTGAGGCCGAATTATTTGGTCATACCAAAGGCGCATTTACCGGAGCCGATCGTGAAAGAGCCGGTAAATTTCAATTAGCCCATGGTGGCACTCTGTTTCTTGATGAAATCGGAGAGTTGCCGTTAGCTGTACAAAGTAAGCTGTTACGGGTATTACAAAGTGGTGAAATACAACCGGTGGGTAAAGATAATGTCGAACAGGTTAATGTTCGTGTTATTGCTGCGACCAACCGGAATCTTGAAGAAGAGGTTAGCGAGGGACGTTTCAGAGCCGATCTCTATCACCGTTTGTCGGTCTATCCAATCAAGGTTCCACCATTAAAAGATAGAGATCAGGATGTTTTATTACTGGCAGGTTACTTTCTGGAAAAAACCAGTCGTAAATTAGGTATCAGGCAATTACGTCTCGCTCAGGATGCTGAACTGGCATTAAGAAGCTATCACTGGCCGGGCAATGTTCGTGAACTTGAACATGTGATCAGCCGTGCTTCGTTAAAAGCCAAGGCAAAACCGACAACGACCGGTATTATTTCATTAAATAGAGCGTTTCTTGAGTTGCCAGCAAGAACTATTGCTGAGAATTCAGTTGCAAAAACGGCTGAAATTAAACCTATGCTATCCCTCGACATGGATCTCAAAACCGCTACCAATGAATTTCAAAAACATTGTATTTTAACGGCCGTTACACAAGCTGATGGAAACTGGAGTGAAGCGGCCCGATCACTGAAAATCGATCGGGCCAATTTGGTCAGAATGGCAAAACGCCTAGGCATTTCGATTAAAAAATCTGTTGTAAATCATTAATTAAGTTATGCGCTTAATGAAGCCATATCAATCACAAAACGATAACGGACATCGGATTTTTCCATACGATCAAATGCCTCATTAATCTCATCCATTTTGATCATTTCGCATTCCGGCAAGATGTTCATACGTCCACAAAAATCCAGCATTTCCTGCGTTTCAGCAATCCCGCCAATTAACGAGCCTGCAATCCTACGTCGTCCGAAAATCATAGGTGCCGTATTTGGCCCTTCAACCGGGCCGATCTGCCCAACCAATACCAGTGTGGCATCATTATCCAGCAATGGAATGTAGGGATTCAGATCATGATTGACTGGAACGGTATCGATAATTAAATCAAAGCTCGAACCTGCGCCTTCCATCGCTGCCTCGTCTTTAGAGACCAGGAAAGCATGGGCACCAAGATCCATGGCATCTTGTTCTTTTTTCGGTGATGTACTGATAACTGTTACGTGAGCACCTAAACCCACCGCCAGTTTAATTGCCATATGACCCAAACCGCCCATACCGACAACACCTACGCGGCTACCTGGACCGACGTTCCATTCTCTGAGTGGTGAATACGTGGTAATACCGGCACAAAGGAGTGGGGCGGCAAGTGCCAAATCCAGATTTTCCGGGATACGTAATACAAACTCTTCACGCACTACCAGATGTTTGGAATAACCACCATGAGTTATATCACCGGTGATTCTATCGGGAGAGCCATAGGTCAAGGTAAATCCATTACGGCAGTATTGCTCATGGTCATTATGGCATTCATCACAATCCTGACAGCTATCCACCATACAACCCACCGCAACGTTTTCACCTGGTTTGAATTTGGTCACCGCAGATCCCACTTCGATTACTCGGCCAACGATTTCATGGCCAGGAACCACAGGATAGGTCGAGCTCCCCCAATCATTTCGCGCCACATGCAAATCAGAATGACAGACACCGCAATACAAAATTTCCAAGGCAATGTCATTGGCACGTAATGTACGTCTTTCAAAAGATAACGGTGCTAGGGGAGAATCAGAAGATTGAGCTGCATAACCGATAGTTTTCATAAGAGATTCCTAGTTATAGTTAAACAAGTTGAGGGGAGGTTTACACGAGATGCTATTTAGATAAATAGGATATTCATTAAAATATTTCAGATGGTATTAACAGAACATTAACCTCAATCAAATAAACGAATAAGGCGGACATCATAGAGAATGTCATCAGGAATATAAGTCTAGAGATTAATGCCAAATGTTCGTAATGCAATCAGCATAAAGTAATAACAAATAACGGTGGCACTGATGGCAATCAAAAGGCTCCAGTAAAAATTTACGCCCATGTTCAGCAAAATAGGCAAGGTGATAAACAAAGCCAAAGAGGGAAGAACCAACCAGAAAATATTGGATGCCAAGATACTGATTTTTGTTACATCACCCGTTTCTTGATACAACCAAATGATAGCAATAACTGAAATCAAAGGTACTGAGGCCATAATGGCACCAAAGACGGAACTTCGTTTAGCTAGTTCAGAAATTACGACAATAACAACAGCGCTAACGACAACTTTAGTTATGTAGTACCACATAGGTCACCTGCATTAGTGAGCCTGTCCTGATTTCTGTGTA
>NZ_DFTU01000006.1:0-415 GCF_002379485.1 Methylophaga sp. UBA4204
AGCTCGACAACCCCCAAATTTGACGAAATATGTCCACCCGTTTGCTGAATCTGATCAATTATTAATTCGCGGATTTCGATCGCTAATTGATCCAATTGTTTACGTTCTAATTGACGTAATTGGGCAGGGGAGTCGATTTGTGCAAGTAAACTTGTCATGTTAAATCAATGTGATTAAAAGGTTCGTTGCACGACAAACGTTGCCAGTGCCCGCAGAGCTAAACATTCATTTCCGAGATTATTCAATGCTGTCAATGCCTCTTTCACCAGCATCTGCGCCTTTTGCTGGGCGGCTTCAAGTCCCATTAAAGCGGGGTAGGTAGGTTTGTTTCGAGCAATATCTGCACCTTGTTGTTTCCCCAAGGTAACAGTATCCGCGATCACATCCAATACATCGTCCTGCACCTGAAATGCCA
>NZ_DFTU01000006.1:485-805 GCF_002379485.1 Methylophaga sp. UBA4204
TCGTCCTGCACCTGAAATGCCAGGCCAATAGCTGCGGCATAATTGTTGAGATGTTTTAAATCCATCGAACTGTAATTTTTACCACAGTAAGCTCCCAGCAAAACACTGGCTTGGATCAAAGCGCCGGTTTTCAATAAATGCATGGCTTCCAGATCTGTTTGGTTAAGTTGTTTACCCACTGAAGCCAGATCGATGGCTTGGCCACCGGCCATTCCCATAACACCGGAAGCCTGTGCCAGGCATTTAACCATAGCGATTTGCTGATCTGCCGGCAAATCGTTTTCGGTCAGACATTCAAACGCCAGACTTTGCAATGCATC
>NZ_DFTU01000006.1:893-5083 GCF_002379485.1 Methylophaga sp. UBA4204
AGTGGGTTTACCGCGACGCAAATCATCATCATCCATCATTGGCATATCATCATGAACCAGGGAATAGGCATGAATCATCTCAACGGCGCAGGCCGCTGAGTCCAGGGCATCAGTATTGGCATTAAATGCCTCACCTGTTGCATAAACCAACATGGCCCGCAAACGTTTCCCTCCGTTCAACGTTGCATAGTGCATGGCTTCAGATAACCGTGCAGCGGCTATAACGTTTTGATTGGGTAATCGTTGTTGCAAAGCCAGGCTGATGCGTTGCTGGTGCGAAGACATCCAGTCAGAAAGCGAAAACGTTTTTGTCACGATGCCTCGGAGTCTGGATCAAAATCCACTAAAGCAGACTGGCCGGATTGCTGTAATAACATTTGTACTTTTTGCTCGGCAGCTTGTAATGCTTCCTGACAATCACGGGTAAGTAATACGCCGCGTTCATAAAGTTTTAATGATTCTTCAAGGCTGATATCGCCTTTTTCCAAGCGTTCTACCAGTGATTCAAGCTCACTGACTGCCGCTTCATATTCAAGTTTTTTGCGTTTTGCCACCATATTGGCCTCTGTACAAATCTCGCGTTAACGACACATTATAAGTTAATCGAAGCTTACATGCCCGCTGGAATGTTTGCTAATTTCCCGTTAGTCTGTTGTGTTTTCCTTTTACACTGAACTATTCATGCCGAAAATCATCCGCGGCTTATACAATTTGCCCGATCCTGCACAAGGATGCGTGGCGACGATTGGTAACTTTGATGGTGTACATCTGGGGCACCAGGCTGTACTGACGCAATTGGCAATGAAAGCGGATATGCTTAATTTGCCCGCGGTGGTCATCACCTTTGAACCGCAACCGTTTGAATATTTTGTGCCGGAAAAAGCACCGGCCAGATTATCGCGGTTTCGTGAAAAGGTTGAGGCGCTACGAGCTTACTCAATCCAGAAACTTTGTGTGTTGCGGTTTAATCGTCAATTAGCTGAAATGCAGGCCGAAACCTTTATCCAGAAATTATTGGTTGAAGGCCTGAATGTTCGTTACCTGGTTGTTGGTGATGATTTTCGTTTTGGTAAAGATCGACAGGGTGACTTTGCCTTATTGCAACAAGTAGGGAAACAGCAGGGTTTTCAGGTTGTTAACATGCATACTTTCGCCATTGATGACATGCGAGTTAGTAGTACAAGAATTCGCGAAGCGTTGCAGGACGGTGACTTGGCAGTGGCTGAGAAGTTATTAGGTCGTCCTTACCGGATGAGTGGCAGAGTCGCGCATGGTGATAAACGTGGACGTAAAATGGGGTATCCGACAGCCAATATTCATTTGCATCGAGCAAAAGTACCGTTAAACGGTGTTTATGCGGTACAACTTTATGGCATTGATGAAGAGCCGGTAAATGGTGTGGCCAATATTGGTGTCAGACCCACTATTTCAGGTAGCGATAAGGCACTACTTGAAGTGCATCTTTTTGATTTTAAACGTGATATTTATGGTGAGCACGTACAGGTTTATTTTCTGAAAAAACTGCGTGAAGAACAGAAATTTGCCAGTTTGGAACAGCTGATTGAACAGATCCATATCGATTCTGCGCAGGCTAAAAGCTTTTTTCAGCCTAATTAAGATCCATCGTCTTCACCACTGGCAAATTTACCGGCGTCATAATCCCGAATCAGTTTTTCTGCTGCTTCGACATCGTCATTATTTACCAATACATGGGCGAAATCAGTAGCAGGTAAGTCGCCTACCGCGCCTTGCAGATAATGTCCTGCAACATGTGATTCTATGCCATGCGCATCCAGCAAGCCTGCAACAATATGGGCTTCTAGAATATTCGATCCGCGAAAGATTAACTTCATGGTTATTGCAGATGTACTGCTTCAAATCGAGCCATCACATTACCTTCCACATCAGCCAGCTCAAGATGTTGTCCTTCAATTTGCCAATAACGCACTTTTTCGAGCATAAAATGAACTTCCTGAGCCGTTTCCATACCTTGAGGGCACGCCATCATCGTGCTGGCAATACGACTGAATTTCAGCTTGTCTTCACGAAGTTGATAAGTCCCCATGATTCGATTACAGCCATCCGATCCCGATAGACGATTCTCTTCAGTGGCTAAAATAAGCGAGGGTTCACGCTGATCCTGATAAACGTCAACGGGCTCATCATTCAATCGGGTCAGTTTCCAGTATGTATTCAGCAAACTTTCATTGAAGCCTAATTGACCGCAGGTTTCTCCAGGCCATATATCATCGGCCTTTGTGACAATCAACGTTGGATGCAATATTCCAGTATCGCTGTTGGCTCTTGGTTCAAGGTAACCGGTTACTTCAACTAATATTGGTTGATTAGGCGCTTCAATATATTCCAGATACAGCGATTCAAGTGCTGCGTTATCCGCTTCCTGGGCGACAAACCAACGCTGACCGGTAAGGCATTCCTTAAAGACTCCGCTATCTGCCATATAGTTGTACATACCGTGAAACTGCATGTTCGGATAGACCGCGTAAAAGTCATTGTCCCGTTGAAGTTCATAATTCAAAGGGCTGTTAATCAAAACATACTCCTGATCCATAAGACGAATGTTGCCATCTTTTTCAATCTGGAAAGCTGTTTGCTGTGGATCGTCCGAAAGCAGCCTCAACTGATCCGAATTTTGCTGCCATTGCCCCAGTTGATAAAAGGTCGAATTTTCGCCTGAATCCTGATAATGCATTTGCAGATAATAGCTTTTATCTGCGAATAAATTGAGACGATAATCAATACCCGGGCAATCAGCACAGGGCAAAGTGCCGCTGTAGCTGGCCGGAAAATCGTCAATAATCACGTGACGTTCATCAGCTTCTTCAGTACTGCAAGCACTGAAAAACAAAATCAACAGCAGGGCCAGCCACTTTTTAAACATAGTAAACTCCAGATGCATTTGATCAGAGTTATCGGTGATATTCACCTGCACGCTCTGGTTGATATTCTATGGTTTCAATTCTGACTTGTAACATTCCACCCTGACCATCCTGCCAGTCAATTTCATCGCCTTCTTTCAATCCCAGCATGGCACTGCCGACCGGCGCTAAAATTGAGATGGTGTTACCAGAGTCATCCATATCTTTTGGATAGACCAATTTCAGCGTAAAAGTTACCCCGGTAGAGATAACTGAAAATTTTACCTGAGAATTCATTGTCACCACATTTGCCGGAATCTGTTCTGGAGCAACCAGCTCTGCACGCTCGAGTTCGGTTAACAATGCTGATTTGATATTTGTCGCAATGCCTGGTGTAGCCCGCAATAAATTGTCGATACGGCTGTAATCAAGTTCAGAAATAATAATGTCAGGTTGTGAATTCACAATAAACTCCATTAAACAAGTTTATTCACGCACAAAAGCTACCGGCATGTTTTGACGGCATCAGTTGAGATGAAGTTGGGGAAAATAATTGGTTATCTGGGCCTGTTGCTCTTGCAGAGTCACCACCGCTGTTGAAGTTGAACCATCAACAGCCCGTAACAGGCGAGCTTATGATGGCACAAATTTCAAGCTAATATAAGGTGCCAGCAAAAACAAAAAAATGGCTAATTTATAAACCATCATGCCTAGATAATGCAGTTGTGAAAATTGCTCTCGAGTCATGACGAACCAACGACTATGTAACCGGTAAATTCTGTCACTGCCTACAGCATAAAGCGTAAACCAGAATATCAATGCCAGATAGTTTAGAAATGTGGTCCAGCCGAGAACAAAAGTAACATTTTCCAGCGTCATTGCAGGTTCTCCTTAATTAGCAGAACTCTAGGGCTTGTTGATCTATTTATCGTTAATGATCAACAGACCTCAATCTACGCCGAGTTGTTACTGAATAAAAGTCCCCGGCTTTTAATGGTTGCCACGCAGTTTAGTGAACAGGCGTTTAATAGCCTTGCGTCCATAGCGACGTTTGAATTTAACTTTAAAATCATAAAGGTAAAACGGTAAACGGCAACGGAAGTTAAACGGCAATTTATACTTGGTATGTTGAAGATAATGTCCAACCAGTTTTTCCCGCCCTGACCAGTGTAGTTTGTTGCAAATCCGCGTGAGATCCGACAAACGCTCGGATAATGTCGCATTACGGTTGAAAAAACGCGCCCTGTTGATATCGATAAGCGTAAAGCCCAGTTTATCCCCGGCTTGTTTTTTTATCAGGATATTCCCGCC
>NZ_DFTU01000006.1:5175-6667 GCF_002379485.1 Methylophaga sp. UBA4204
ATTCCCGCCAGCCAAATCCCGGAAAAACACCCCACGCCCATGCAAATCCAACAGGAATTGACTGAGTTGCTCGTATAAATCGTCTTCTCTGACACCCTGGTAGTCGGTTGCACCTTCATTAAATGCCGTCAAAATATCCCTGGCGGAAAAGTCATGATCAACCATGTCGCACAGATAATAGTTTTCAGTCAGTGTTTTATCATCTGCCTGTTCAAAGTAGGCGATAGGCAGAGCTGTGGGAATTCCTCGGCGTAATAATTCGGCTGCGGCATTCCAGCTGCGTCTGGACTTACACGGTTTAAATTTATCAAGCAGCCGTTTATGTGCTGGCATACGTAATGGTTTTTTTGCGACAACGGTTTGATCCAGCAGATTATCGATACGCCAGATAATATTTCGGGCTTTGCGTAAGGTATTTGCTTCGGTTGCTTTGGGAAGATAGGCCGGGTGTAGCTTCAGTTTCAGCTCTTCTGCCTGTGAAGCATTTTCAGCAATCAGTACACCTTTCCAGCCATCCTGCTCAAATCCGTACAAATTTTTACCAGGGGCATGACGATATAATGATATGCGTTCCCGGGCCTTAGGACTTGCTTTTAACTGAATTTTTGTATCAGATGACCAGCAGAGGAATACGGGAGTTTCGGTGACAAACTCGGGTTTTTCACTGACAGTCGTTCCATCACGGGAAATAATCTCAACATCCTCCAGTTGTGCAGGAGCATATAAGGCATGCATTGGCATTGCCTGACCGTTTGCGGTCCATAACACATGGATTAATTTATCGTTGTTTCGAAATGCATGAACTTCAATGGCTTCGGCCGTCGCTAATGGCCCTTCATACAAACTGCCAGGGATCAATCGAATAAAATTCTGCATCGCATAAAATGACGGACGCAGACGGAAATCCTCGCGTTTTCCCAGTACTGAGCGGTAATGCGTAATGCGTTCCAGCTCAGGGTAAACCTCATAACCGTCATCAATCAGTCCTTCTCGATGACAAATGAATGGTCCCCAATAAGCCTGCTGCATCGCACCGGAAGCAGCGAGTAAAGTGAGGTAACGACTTAAATAATCTGCTTGCTTTTCTTCGCCGTTAACCAATACCCGCCGAATCCTTGGCAAAGTCCAGAAAGCTGCTGGCGATATAAATTCGTTTACCCCAAAATCATTGCTAATCTTTTTCAGAATCCGTGCTTTTTTGACCAGATTCACTTTCAAACGCATGGCGAGCTTAGTACCAAAAATACGATGGTCAAAGCGTTCCGGTTCGGTCACCCGCTCACTGAACAGATTATTGGTGTGGATATCGGGTAATTGATTATCACGACGTAAGCGGGTTAATACAGCAATGTTATGCAACGGTTCAAAATCAGAAATATTCGGTCCGGCAATTTTGATATGACGGGATTTTATTTCTTCATAGGCAATCCGCCAGGCATTAAAAAAACTTTCGGTGTCATAACCCGCCCAGCGACGACGGTTACTGGTTGAG
>NZ_DFTU01000006.1:6724-10952 GCF_002379485.1 Methylophaga sp. UBA4204
GATCGCTGTGACTCGTGATCCAAAGCGGCTGGCGGCGGTTTGCACAAATTCACGCCAGCGCAGTTGTGCGCTGCCGGTTTTCATTTGTTGCGCTTCAGTAAAGGGTTGAACCAGATGTAATAGCACTTTGATATCGGTCGCCAGTAACCGTTCCAGTAACCGTGTTACCGGGCCACCTTCATCACCATATGTGTAATCGAGGCGGACCTGTTTAATCTGCAGCTCAGCAAGTTGCTGCAGAATATAATCATCGACAGCGGGATCCTCGGAGGTGGTGACGCCCACACCAACAAAATCGTTCGGGACGATATGTTGGGCTTCTGGTAAATGTCCATCAGGCAACGCCAGCCGGCCAGCAAATACGTAACGTAATGCATGACCCAATGAATTTGAATCCATTAATGGGCCGTTTTCAATTTTGTTTTGCGATGGGTCTGACGAGCTCATAAAAAATCCGAAAAGTTATGCCCTGCATTGGGCTTTTTAAAGCAGAAATACATCATGCTTGGGTTTGTGTCATAGCTACCACTGCTGGAAGCTTATTTTGTCCAAGTGGGCGTGAGGTGTTGGTATTCTACATAAGTCATTTCTAACGCAGTAGGGCGGATATACCCCGAATCCTGCTGGAAACTATCTCCTGAAATAAGGCTGACTTGAAGAGTTTAATGCGTCAAGCTACTGGAAAAGACATTTAACACCACTACGCCGCCTAAAATCATTGAAATGCCAATGATGGCAGGGGTGTCCAGCTTCTGACTAAACACAATCCAACCTATTAAAGCGATTAATACCACTCCGATACCTGCCCAGATCGCGTAGGCGATACCGACAGGAATGACTTTTAATGATAAAGCTAAAAAGTAAAAAGCGACGATGTAACCTACGATAACAGCTACAGATGGCCAGAATCGGGTAAACCCTTCAGAAGCTTTGAGAAAGCTGGTTCCGAAGACCTCGGCAATAATAGCAATACTTAGTAATAACCATTTAGACATATCATGGGACTCAATTGTAGGTGAGGAACAGGCTGATAGCCAACAGACTACCCAGCAATGCAACAATTAAACTAACAATGACGCCCCATTGCGTCCGATACCCTTCGGGAAATTCAGATTCCCCAAGTGTTTTTAACACACGCTGAAATTGTCTGGCAGCATACACGGTGGTCACACTGCCAAGTAGAATAAACGCCAGGCCGATGACAAAGGTCATGGTGGTGTTCAAGTGTTCCTGACCATTTGCTAATACTTCAATCAATAAACCTGAACGTTCAATCAAAAAACCGAACATGATAAACGTCAATCCAGTGCGATTCCAGGCGAGTAATGTGCGCTCTGCAGCGAATAAAACCCGCGGATCCTGAAGATAGGACATTGATTAAACCGCCTTTACTTTGCGTTTTCTCAACCAGTTTTTAAGCTTGGCGCTTAATTTGTGAAAAAAACGATGTTTGTTGCCAGCGGCTTCGCTGGTCAGAAAGTTTATCTGGATAGAGCGGCGTGTACCTTCAAAACTAGGATAGCCATGCCAGCAGTTATCAGTCACTTTAAACGCGACTAATGAGCCAGGACCGGGAATAATTTCATCGACATAATCTTCCATATCCTGTGCATTATTTAAAATTCGTAAGCGTCCCGTGGCAGCATCCCAGCTTTCATTCAGATAAATTAAAATGGTGACCAGCTTGGTTTTGGAGTCTGTGTGAATGCGCCCGTCTTTTTGTCGTGAATAGCCTCTTAAGGTCATCATCATCGGTAGATCCATCACTTTGACATCAAACTTTTCACAAATAACTTGTCTGAATTCTGGACTGTCGATGGAGTCAAGGAACGCTTTGAAATCAGGATTTACTGACACATCATCAACGTTGAAACTGCCCCCGTCACCGATGTCAGGGAAATCACCAATCACACGCTCCAGCACATCCTGACGGATCGATCGCTCCACCTTGAAAAAAGGGAAAGGTACGGTGTTAACTGTTGCAGCTTTTAAGGCCTGCATATCCAGTACTGAATTCATAGGATTTCTCATTAATGCATGTAAAGGTAATTACTACATATGATAGTACAAAATAGCCTTACAATCTGGTTACTGAAGTGGAATACATCCGTTATTTTATTCACTAGCAATGGTAATAGTGAATCAAGATAATTGCGACGCAATTGAATCGATGAATAAATTAATGATTCTGTTTTGCAGCAACCTAGTAGAAGTTGATATGGTCACTCAATAAACGCTAATCAGGAGATATCCATGTCAAAGTGGCAAGAAGGTCGGGTGGTAGAAAATAAACAATGGACCTCCACTCTACATTCTCTGAGGGTTGAGGCCCCCCTGGCATCATTTGAAGCCGGACAATTTACCCGACTGGCACTGGACATTGACGGTGAAGAGGTCAGTCGACCATTTTCGCTGGTGAATGCACCTGGCGAACAACCGCTGGATTTTTATTTTATTGAAGTCCCAGGCGGAATATTCTCAACAAAGCTGGCAAAGCTTAATCCTGGAGATAGCATCAAGGTTGCTACCAAGGCCACAGGGTTATTAACCCTTAAACAACTGCCGCCAGCCAAAAAGTTATTTTTACTGGCGACCGGTACCGGCATTGGTCCTTTTTTATCCATTATTAAAACACCCGAGGTGTGGCAACAATTTGAACGGATAACGCTGGTCCATGCTGTGCGCTATATGGAAGAGTTGACCTATCAACAACTGATCCGCAACATCGCCGAAAAGCATACCCATCAATTCAGTTATATTCCAATGGTCAGTCGAGAGGCATGTGACTACGCTATTCCGGGGCGGATTCCTGCAGCGATAATGGACTCCAAACTTGAGTTACGTGCTGGCGGACGTATCGATGATGAGAGTCATGTCATGCTTTGTGGGAACCCGGATATGGTGCAGGATACGATGAATGTGTTGTTAAAACGCGGGCTCACAAAGCATAGCCGACGCGAACCAGGTCATATCAGCATAGAAAAGTATTGGTAGTAAAATGAAGTGGTTGTGAGATTCAATTGCTCCAGAATAAACGTTAGTTGAACCAAATATTCTTCAACCAGTCACTAGTGGCATAGCAATTGCCTTTCATTTAAAAATGCTGGCTTTGCAGCAGAATCATCATATTGCATTGCAAATTGCACTAAAAAGTCACATTGTTAACAGACAAGGTTTTATAACGGATCACCCGACAATTTTGTTGCTCGGTCCAAAACAGGGGAGGGCTCATGTCAGATGTCTGGCAAGACACCATCACCACAGCTGAAACAATCCGCCGCGAACTCCATGCTCATCCGGAAATGGGCTGGCAGGAACATCGCACCGCTGAGCGTGTACGTGAAATTCTCAGCTCACTGAATATTAGCTGGCGTAGCTGTGCAGGCACTGGCACGGTCGGTGTACTGAATCCTAATGGAACGGCTGGGCCGCACATTGCCTTGCGCGGTGATATGGATGCATTACCTATTCACGAAGCCACTTTAAAAGCCTGGAGCTCAATGAATGAGGGGTGTATGCATGCCTGTGGTCATGATGGTCACACTGCAACCTTATTAGCGACAGCAAAATGGCTTAAGTATCACGAAGCGCAACTGAATGGACCGGTCAGCCTGATTTTTCAGCCCGCCGAAGAGGGGGGACATGGTGCCAGAGAAATGATCAACGATGGCGCGCTTGAGGGGGTTGACGAAATTTATGGCTGGCACAACTGGCCGGCTATTTCATTTGGTCAAATGCTTTGTCCCGATAGTTTGGTGATGTGTGGAAATGGCACATTTAAAATCACGCTGCACGGGCAAGGCGGCCATGCCAGCCAGCCGGAACTGTGCCGTGACCCAGTGTTAGCGGCCAGTGCGATTACCCTTAACCTGCAACAGATTATCAGTCGTCGGCTAGCGCCTCAGCAGGCTGCGGTGATCAGTGTCACTTCAATCGAAGCGTCAAGTGCGCCTACCGTGATTCCGCAAAATGCTGTTCTCGGCGGCAGCATCCGGGTCCCAGACAGAAAAACCCGTGATGAAATCTATCGGCTTATCACTGAGATCAGCCAGCAAACTGCCGCGAGTTATGGTGTGGTGGCTGAAGTGGAAAATTTTCCCCGCTATGACGCAACCATTAATCATTCGGTACAGGCTACAAACATGCGGCAGTTATGGCAGGACATTAACGGTGCTGATTCACTGGATTTTGTTACGTCGACACCGATTATGGCCTCCGAAGATTTCAG
>NZ_DFTU01000001.1:0-218 GCF_002379485.1 Methylophaga sp. UBA4204
GTACTCAGGATATTTCACAACTGCGTGCCTTGCAGGATTGGTTTCTTAAATTTGAGCTGAAAACCGTCGCCAATGTGGCAGAGGTCGCGACTGTTGGCGGCATGGTGCGCCAATATCAGGTGGTGGTCGATCCGGACAAATTAGCGGCTTATCGCATACCGCTCTCCCGCGTGATTGAGGCTATCAATAATGGTAATCAAGAGACCGGCGGTGCGGTG
>NZ_DFTU01000001.1:397-772 GCF_002379485.1 Methylophaga sp. UBA4204
CTGGGCGAAGCGGAATATATGGTGCGCGCCTCCGGTTATTTGCAAAGCTTAGAAGATTTTCAATCAATTCCCTTACTCACCACTGATGCCGGTATATCGGTGACTTTGGGCGATGTCGCGCATATTCAAATTGGCCCTGAAATTCGGAGGGCTATCAGCGAGCTCAACGGTGTCGGTGAAGCGGTGGGCGGCATCATCGTGATGCGCTCTGGCAAGAACGCCTTGACCACCATTGCTGCTGTGAAAGACAAACTGAAAACTTTGCAAAAGAGTTTGCCCGAGGGTGTGGAAATTGTTCCGGTTTATGATCGCTCAGGCTTGATAGAGCGAGCTGTCCATAATCTTAATGAAAAGCTTGTTGAAGAATTTATTGTT
>NZ_DFTU01000001.1:963-1712 GCF_002379485.1 Methylophaga sp. UBA4204
ATGCACTGGCAGGGGATCAACGCGAATATCATGTCCCTAGGTGGTATTGCGATTGCTGTTGGCGCCATGGTCGATGCAGCGGTGGTGATGATCGAAAATGCTCACAAACATTTAGAACGATGGCATGAAAAACATCCCGGGTTAAAGCTTGAAGGTGAAAGTCGCTGGAAGGTGATTGGTGATTCTGCCGTCGAGGTGGGCCCCGCGCTATTCTTTTCTTTGCTGATTATTACGTTGTCTTTTATCCCTATTTTCACCTTAGAAGCTCAGGAAGGCCGACTGTTTTCACCGCTGGCATTTACTAAGACTTATGCGATGGCTGCAGCAGCGGGTCTTGCTGTAACACTTATTCCGGTCCTAATGGGCTACCTCATTCGGGGCAAAATTCCCGCAGAAAAAGCGAATCCGTTGAACCGCTTTTTAATTGCTTTATATCGACCTGTATTGGCAGGCGTACTGAAGTTTCCAAAGATGACCTTAGTGGTCGCCAGCGCATTGTTACTGACAAGTTTATGGCCTTTACAACATATCGGCAGTGAGTTTATGCCGCCTCTGGACGAAGGGGATCTGCTTTACATGCCCAGTGCTTTACCCAGTCTATCTGCCGGTAAAGTAGCCGAATTGTTACAGCAGACTAATCGAATGATCAAAAGCGTGCCGGAGGTAAAAACCGTCTATGGCAAAGCCGGACGTGCGGATACGGCAACTGATCCTGCGCCACTGGTTATGTTTGAAACTACCATTCAGTT
>NZ_DFTU01000001.1:1781-31971 GCF_002379485.1 Methylophaga sp. UBA4204
ATGTTTGAAACTACCATTCAGTTCAAACCCCGTGAAGAGTGGCGGCCGGGTATGACCAAAGAAAAATTGATCGCCGAATTAGATCGGACAGTGAAGGTGCCTGGCCTGACCAATATCTGGGTACCACCGATTCGTAACAGACTTGATATGCTGGCTACCGGTATCAAGAGTCCTGTGGGCGTAAAAGTTTTGGGGGAAGACTTAAACGTTATTGATGGCATTGCTGGCGACATTGAAAAAGTCCTCAAAGATGTACCTGGGGTCACCAGTGTTTTTGCTGAGCGCCTCACCGGTGGTCGTTACGTCGATGTTGATATTAAACGTGATGCCGCGGCGCGTTATGGCCTTAATATTAATGATGTGCAGTTGATTATCAGTTCGGCTGTGGGCGGCATTAAAATTGGCGAAACGGTGGAAGGCCTTGAGCGTTTTCCGATTAACGTTCGCTATCCCCGGGAGATCCGCGATTCACTGGCCTCACTACGAACATTGCCTATCGTGACTATTCGCGGTCAGCAACTATTACTGTCAGACGTCGCGAATATTAGTGTCAGTGATGGTCCACCCATGGTAAGAAGTGAGAACTCGCGATTAGCGGGGTTTGTGTATGTCGATATTCGGGATCGGGATTTGGGATCTGCAGTAGCGGAGATGCAGCAAACCGTCGCCGAGCACATTGATTTGCCGACCGGCTATTCAATTACCTGGTCCGGGCAATTTGAGTATCTTGAGCGCGCCACTGCCAAGCTCAAGCTGGTGGTGCCTTTCACTTTGCTTATCATCTTTGTTTTGTTCTACCTCACGTTTAAGAATTTTGGCGAAGCATTGCTGCTAATGGTGACTTTGCCATTTTCTTTAGTTGGCGGCATCTGGCTGCTATATCTGCTGGGACACAACTTGTCGGTGGCGAGTGTGGTCGGCTTTATCGCTTTAGCCGGGGTAGCCGCCGAGTTTGGCGTAATCATGCTGCTCTATCTAAAGCAAGCTTGGCAAAAACGGTTGGATGAACAAAAAGGAACGGAAGCTGATCTGCTTGATGCCATCGGTGAAGGCGCCGTGCTCAGGGTTAGACCCAAGGCCATGACCGCGACCGTTATCCTTGCTGGCCTGCTACCAATTATGTTTGGCAGCGGCACTGGTAGTGAGGTGATGCAGCGCATTGCTGCGCCAATGGTGGGTGGCATGGTGACGGCACCACTGCTGTCGATGTTGGTGATTCCGGTGATTTATCTACTGATTCATAAAACGCGTGCACAGCGGCAGACGAAAAACAACCAATTCAATCACAAGGAAATAACGAGTGATGAATCACGCCGGGTCATTTAACGTGCTTTGACCGAGGTTTTTTATTTTTTAACGCACTGGAGAAAATTAAAATGAAAAAATTATTAGTAAGTTCTTTGACGATCATTCTGTCCTTTTCGGCAACGTCGATATTAGCGGAGCAGAACATGAATCATGAGGATATGGAGAACATGGCTCCAAAAGCGGAGACATCGGATCAACAGATCACCCATTCCGCTAAAGGCACCGTTACTAAAGTCGATGCCAGCTCAAAAAAAGTAACTTTGGCTCATGAACCGGTTGAAAGCCTCAGCTGGCCGGCCATGACCATGGGATTCTCAGTTAAAGATGAGGCTTTACTCACTAAGCTTAAGGTGGGAGAAACTGTTGATTTCGAGTTTATGAAAGTAGAACAAGGTTATGTCATCACTGAAGTCAAGTAACTGACAATATGCAGGGCTGATTAAAAAATCAGCTCTGCATTAATTAATGCACACACTACGGAATGAGCGATTAAAAATAATTGTCTAAAAGAATAGGAAAACTGGGTCTTGCACCCATTAACTCGAGGTAAATAACCATGAAAACACAGTTTAAATATTGGGCTGGAATGTTCTTAGCTATTTTATTGACGATGTCTTACAGTATTGTCAATGCTGACACTTCACGCAGCTCATCGACAAATTCTGACAAAGTAATTACTCAACCTGTCGAGGCAAAACATAAGCATCCGTATGGTCCACTCGGGAAAGGTCCCCGCCGTTACATGGAACACAAAACTGAAGTGGACCAACCGTCGAAACCTGAAGCCAAAGCCAAGAGTATTCGGCGTGGCCCACCAGGAAAAACACCTTATAGAGCACGCCGAGCGGTTGAGTAAGTGCCGTAATCTTACATGCGAGAGGGATGATATTTGAATCCTTTAAGTTTTTGGATCTTTATTATTTATTCCCGTTGCTGCTAAGGCTTTCTCACGCGTGCCGCCTAGCAGCTCAAATACACGTTTATTGATATTTGGAGATTAATCATGAAAAAACTTAGGCTTTCTTTTTTATTGGTACTACTGACATTGTTTTCAAACACTGTATTGGCGGTTGAGCAAACTTACCCCGGCATGATGGAGGAATTCGGCATGATGGACGGTGGCTTTATGCTGGTATGTATGGCATTTCTGGCGCTGCTGTTTATTGCCTTGATCCTGGCGATCCTGTCGCTAATAAAGTTCCTGTTTTTAAGCAAATCTAAAAAAAGAGATTTATGATGAGTAATCACAAATATAGCAAATGGCAATATATGCCAGTTATTGTGGGTCTGCTACTGTTGACAGTCGCTGGATTGCAATCAACGAGAGCTACAGAAGCCGCTGAAGCAACTTTATATAAAAATCCGGGTTGCCAGTGTTGCGATGACTACGCGGCTTATCTACGCCAACATGACTTTAATGTGACTGTTGTGGAAAGTCCTGATTTAGAGCAATTTAAGCGTGAACAGGCTATACCTCTAAATCTGCAAGGTTGTCATACCCTGCTGGTCGATGGCTATGCTGTTGAAGGTCATGTGCCGGTAACCGTAATTGAGAAGCTTTTACATGAACAGCCGGAGATCCGTGGTGTATCCCTGCCGGGAATGCCGTCAGGATCACCCGGTATGACAGGGCAGAAGCAGGAACCATTTGAGATTTATACGATCATGAATGGTGAAGCATCGGTCTACGCCACTTTATAATTTAACTCAAGGAGACTATTATTATGAATCTACATCTAGGCGATACTGCCCCTGATTTCGAAGCAGATACTACTGAAGGCCATATTAACTTTCATGAGTGGATTGGTGACGGATGGGCCATCTTATTCTCCCACCCAGCTGATTTCACACCAGTTTGCACCACGGAACTAGGTGAGACAGCCAAGCTGAAGGAAGATTTTGACAAGCGGCAATGTAAAGTAATCGCTATTTCAGTTGATTCGGTAGAAGATCATAAAGCCTGGGTCAGCGATATTGAGGAGACCCAAGGTTGCGCGGTCAACTTTCCGATTATTGGAGATGAAGATAAACAAATCTCTCGGCTTTACGATATGTTACATCCCGGAGAAGATGATAGTTCGGCAGTGCGTTCTGTATTTCTGATTGATCCGAGCAAAAAAGTTAGGATGATGCTGACTTATCCGAAAAGTGCAGGCAGAAACTTCAATGAAATTTTACGGGTGCTCGACTCGATCCAATTAACTGATGGCTATAAGGTTGCTACCCCAGCAAACTGGTGCAATGGTGATGATGTAATCATAGTTCCTTCTTTATCAGACGATGAGGCAAAAGAACACTTTCCTGAAGGCTGGAAGACGCTTAAGCCATATCTTCGTATAGTCAAGCAGCCTAATCGTTAAGGTGGGGCGCAAGCTTTTAAGTACGGAAAAGAATGGCTTATATTCAATTTAAAGTTGTTGGAAAACTAATAATTCTTCTGCAGTGTTTTGCTTTGATTTCCTTCGATGAGATTAAAACTAAAACGAGAATAGCATCAAAAAAGACAAACGCCTCATTATGAGGCGTTTGTCATACTTACTAATTATGCAGCCATTTTTCTGCATTCTTCAGCACATCTTCTGCACTCATTAGCACAGTCTTTACAATGCTGGTGTTCATACTGATCACAAATTTCAGCACATTTTTCACAAATCTCGGCGCAAAGGTTACAAATCTGAGCTGCAAAATCACTGCCACGAGCCATCGCAGCTGCTGCAAAACGACAGACATCAGCACAGTCTAAGTCCATACGTATGCAATCTGCCATCTTGGAAACATTACTTTCTTCTAGACATGATACTGCACAATGATCGCAAGCCGTAGCGCAACGGTAACAGGCATCTATACAAGATTGATATTTTTCATGAGACATAGTGACCTCTCTTTATTTATAAACCATGCAGAATTGCATGTTGGTACATATCAGCAAACAATATACCAAAGTGAAACAAGCCCATAAAAAGCTAAAGTCCTCATCATCAAGCCTGACTGAACACTAAATCTTTTGGTGATGTGTGTAAAAAGTTCATGCAGGGCCTGAATTTATACACATTACTGAGTTAGTTTGAAATTACGGGATTTGAATAACAAAATCTAAGTTCTTAGTTTCCCATTTCGTTCAGATTAGAACTACTCGAAAGCACATAATAAACAACTTAGCCCATGAAGAATTGTTAGCATCTGAAGTAGCACTAATTTAAACCGGATACTTTTTGAAAAATTAAGCACTATATCTAGACCTAGTGCAAAGTTGTGTCCAGTATGGAAAGCATCAAAGTTATTGCTGGCGTTGAACGGCGACGACGTTATTCACTTCAGGAAAAGCTGGCATTGGTTGCTGAAACTGAGCAGCCCGGCATGACAGTGTCATTGATCGCCCGTCGTAATGGGCTCTCACAAAGCTTATTATTCAGATGGAAAAAACTAATGAAAGAAGGTGCCGCCTCAGCGATACATTCAGGGCAGCCAGTGATCATCGCAAACGAAGTCAAAGCGCTGCAGCACAAAGTTCGGGAGCTTGAGCGATTGCTAGGTCGAAAAACGATGGCAGCAGAAATCCTCAAAGAGGCCATGGAGCTTGCCAAGGAAAAAAAGTGGCTCTTGCACATGCCCTTATTGAAACCGGACATTAACGAATGACGCACATTGTTGCAGCCCTCGGTGTATTGCGTTCCAATTTGATCGCGCGTCGAGACGTCAAACACACTGGTCGAACAGCGAGATATAACAAGACTGAGAACATGTGTTTATTGCCAGTCATAAGTCAACTCTGTAGTGAACGAGGTAGTAACGGCTATCGCCGTATTACTGCAAGACTGAATCGCTTATTGCCAAAACGGGTCAACCCGAAAAGGGTTTATAGCCTGATGAAGGAGCATCACTTGTTGTGGCATTGTTATATTGGTCGTCCAGATGAACGATGCCATGCAGTGAAAATAGTCACGCTCAAATCGAATATGCGCTGGTGTAGTGATGGATTCGAAATAAAGTGCTGGAACAAAGACATAGTAGGTGTAGCTTTCCTGGACTGTTGTGACCGGGAGGCCATGCGTTATGTCGTTACAACAGGCGGTATTACAGCTGTCATTGTGCAAGATTTGCTCGTGGAAACCATGGAATATCGTTTCGCAAGCCGAGACCAGTTGCCAGATGCGATAACGGTTATGATGCAATTGCCTGCATGGTTTGCTGACTACAACGCCTCTCATCCGCACAAAGGGTTAAAAATGAAGTCACCCTGGGAATACCAAAAACAATTGGCCTTGAGTGTCCACTGATCCGGGGTATGTCCAGTTGATAACTTCATATCGTACTTAGCAACTTGTCGTCTCATCCGAGGAATATGGAATCGCTCAATATAGTCAAATAAATCCGCTTTGGCAGAGTCCAAGGTTGGGTAACGCATTCGGTTTGTCCCTTCTCTTTGAGTACAACAAAAAAGCCTTCTCAGGCCGCATTATCGCCTCAATGACCGACCGCACTCATCAAGCTCATCAATGTATTTTACTAAGCAATGCTGGTAATCGCCGCTTCTGAATTGACTGCCTCGATCAGAATGTAAAATCACAGGCTCACTTCCCTGACGCTGCCACACGGCCATTTCGACAGCGCGTAATACCATTTGTCGATCTTGTCGATGATGCATTGACCAGCCAATGACGAGTTTGCTGAACAAATCGAGAACAACGCACAAATACAGCTTGCCTTCACCTGTTTTGAACTCTGTGATGTCGGTGACCCACTTGGTCTCTGGTTCCAGGGCCATGAAGTCCCGCTCCAATAAAATACTTACCCCAGGTGGCGTTAATAAGGGCGGTTTCTTCTGTCCACGCTTCTTCTTTCTCGGCCACCCTTGCAGTCCGGCAACCGACATTAAACGTGCTATCCGGTTTTTGCTGGCTGTTTCACCTTCAATCGTCAGATCTTCATGCATGCGCGGTGCACCCAAAATACCGCCACTATCTGCGTGAAGTTCACGAATGCGCTTCAGCAATCGATTGTTATCAATCTTTCGTTCGCTCGGTAAACGTGATTCCCAGCCGTAATAACCACTAGCGGAAACTTCCAGACAACGACACATTAAGCGCACGGGAAACTCGACGCGACAACGTTGGATCGCCTGATATTTCAGGACGACTCCCTGGCAAAGAACGTCGCCGCTTCGCGTAAAAAATCCCGCTCCTTCTTCACCCGCGCCAGTTCACGTTTCAGGCGGGCGACTTCTTCATCGCGAGGGCTACCCGTGCCAGTAAAGGCCTGTGGGCCATTCTGATCTGCTTCACGTCGCCACCTTGTTAGCAGATTTGGGGCAAGGCCCAGTTCTTGAGCAATCTGAGCACAGCTAACACCGGGCTGCCGGGTTTGTTCAACAGCACCATGTTTGAACTCGGGACTGTATTTTCTTCTCTTTGACATAAACACTCCTTTTGCCCATTATCAGGCTTCTTTGAAGTGTCCGCAAAATCAGGGTAGAACCCGGATGACGAATATTCAAGTTGTTCGTAATATTAGGGAGTTCTTTTGCTAAGATTTCCTTCTAATAGTTTTAATCTACAAAGTAGATTAGCATCAAAAAGACATACGCCTCATTAGAGGCGTATGTCAGACTTCTTATGCAGCCATTTTTCTGCATTCTTCAGCGCATTTTCTGCACTCGTTAGCACAGTCTTTACAGTGCTGGTGCTCATACTGAGCACAAATTTCAGCACATTTCTCACAAATTTCGGCACATAAATTACATATTTGAGCTGCATAATCACTGCCACGAGCCATCGCAGCCGCTGCAAAACGACACATATCCGCACAGTCTAAATCCATACGTACGCAATCTGCCATTTTGGAAACATTACTTTCTTCTAAACAAGCCACTGCACAATGATCGCATTGCGCAGCGCAGCGATAACAAGCTTCGATACAAGATTGATATTTTTCATGAGACATAGTGACCTCTCTTTAATTGATGAAACATGCTTAATTGCATGTTAAGGGCATTTAGCAAGCAATATACCAATATAAATTAGCCAATGAGTCGCTGCATTTCCCTTTTACCAAGCTGTCACAATCAGATTATTTATAATGTGGGTTTGACATCCTCCCCGGCCTAAAGGCCGGAGATTCCTACGGCGCTCATCCCGGCATCGCGCCGCAATGAGTTGCTTCGGTGGGTTCCTGCTGCTGGCGACATTACTGCGTCGCTCACTTCACAGGCGCAACGGGCGTGTCCCGCCCTGAGAATGTTGATCGCACCAACTACATCGGCGTTTTCCTCGAAGCCGCACGCAACACACCGGAACCGGGCTTGTGTGCGTCGGTTCTCTTTGGCGACATGGCCGCAGCACGGACACTTCCGGCTGGTGTTTTGGGGTGGTACGGCAACGAGTTGTCCGCCATTCCAAGCGAGTTTGTAGTCTAACTGGCGGCGGAACTCATACCAGCCTTGATCTAGGATGGCTTTATTCAGGCCGGATTTGGCCTTGACGTTTCTGCCCGGTGTCTCGGTAGTGCCTGATGCTGACTTGGACATATTCCGAACCTGCAAGTCCTCGATACACACCATCGCGTGGTTTTGGCTGACCGTGGTCGTGGCTTTGTGCAGGTAGTCGCGTCGGGCATTGCCGATATGGGCATGGATTTTCTGGACTTTGGCTTTTGCCTTTTTCCAGTTGTTGCTGAACTTCTTTTTTCGGCTCATGGCTCGCTGAGCATTCACCAAGGCTTTTTCTTGGCGTTTGAAACTATTGAGCGGGGCGAAATAGCTGCCGTCGCTCAGTGTGGCAAAACGGGCAATGCCCATATCGATGCCGACAATGGCGGTCGACGGGTGGATAGGCGCTTCGACTTCGCGCTCGGTTTGAATCGACACATACCACTTGCCTTGTTTGCCGGATACGGTGACGTTTTTCACAATACCCAACACTTCCCGGCTGTTGCGGTAGCGAACCCAGCCTAGTTTTGGCAGAAAAATCCGGCTGTTGCCTTGGTCGAGCTTGCAACCTTGCGGATAGCGAAAGTTATCCGACTGGCCTTTCTTCTTGAAGCGAGGAAAGTCTGCGCGTTTCTCGAAGAAGTTTTTATAGGCTCGCTCCAGGTCTTTAAGCGTTTGTTGCAAGGGTTGGGAATGGGTTTCAGATAGCCATTGCGTTTCGCTACTCTTGCGCCACTCGGTCAGTTGTTTGCACAAATCGGCATAAGACAACTTCTTTTTGCTTTCTGCGTAGTGCGCTTGTTGCAACGCCAATGCCTTATTGAATACAAAACGGCACGACCCGGCGAAACGGCGCATATTGCGCTGTTGTTCGCCGTCCGGCATTAATTCGTATTTGAAAACTTGAAGTCGTTGCATGATTCAATCATACTCTGGTCTATGGGCAATGACAATGACATTAGGCACGGTAGACACTGTGTTTTTAAGATGCACGTTCATCTGGTCTTTGTGACTAAATACCGCCGTGGTGTATTCACAAAAGCCATTCTGGACGACCTTCAAGAAATCTTCTCCAATGTATGCGCCGACTTTGAAGCGGAGTTGGTGGAATTCGATGGAGAGGACGATCACGTTCACCTGTTGGTGAACTACCCGCCTAAGGTGGCAATATCGAAACTGGTTAATAGCCTGAAAGGCGTATCCAGTCTTCTTATCCGAAAAAAGAACTACCCAAGCATTAAGAAGAAACTGTGGGGCGGGGCCTTGTGGTCGCCAAGCTATTTCGCTGGAAGCTGCGGCGGTGCGCCGATTGAAATCATTCGGCAATACATCGAGCAACAGCAAACACCTCATTAAGTATTCAAAGGACGGCGCTGCCGTCCGCGCTATTCATCCCCGCCCTGAACGACGGGGCTTTTCGCGCAATCCGGTAAAATATTCATGATGGCATTAATTATGTTTGTAATCATTACAAAGAGAAGTAGAAACGAGATATTTCGTAGAGTGTCTTAATCAGTTTGTATAGTTCATTTGAATTCTTGTTTCCCCAATCCGCCTTAAAATAGTCTTTATCGACAACTAATAGATTAATAAGACCTACGCTTGACCCCGAGCATGGCCGAACTTCACAATAAATTGCATAACATCACCTAAACACAAAGAAGAAAGTCATTGCCTTTTTATATTGGTAGCAACAATTTATTGTTTAAGGTCAATAAACATCCTCTTAAACCTGTGTGAGTTAAAACGCCTATCATTCTAGTAACCGGCATTGACCAATATCCGGTTATTCATGGACTAACCAGGCTTACTCATTTTAAATGCCACCCTGAGCATAAAATTAATCAACAAAAAGGAGAGCGTCATGGCTGAAGAGTTGGAAACAGTTGACTCCAAAAGAGAAAGCCGTCAGCAAGCAGAAATGGAAAAGGTAAAACAGTTTCTGACTGAAGAAGAGGTCAAAAGCGAGTTTTACATGGAGATGACCGTAAAGCTCCAGTCAGCACAGGCAAAACGATTATTTCGCCGGACCTTCGATCATATCCAAACGCAGATGACAGCAGCAACGTTGCTCACACGTAAATTCGGATTACGTGAGCTTTCTGATGAAAAT
Organism: Methylophaga sp. UBA4204; assembly: GCF_002379485.1. Classification (NCBI taxonomy): domain Bacteria; kingdom Pseudomonadati; phylum Pseudomonadota; class Gammaproteobacteria; order Thiotrichales; family Piscirickettsiaceae; genus Methylophaga; species Methylophaga sp. UBA4204. The sequence goes on from NZ_DFTU01000001.1 coordinate 11,627, forward strand.
GTAAAAAAAATTACTGAAAGTATTAAGCATCTGTCTACTGAAATGAATCGGGATATGGAACAAGCAGATCACATTCTGGACAGCATTGGAATCAAGAATGCTGCCGTCACAGATAATAGTGTTTATTTGCTAATCAAAATCACGTGCCCAGAAGGCATGGCATTTATGAACCTGATCCGTCAGCTGGATAATCTGACAATGAAACTTAAAACGCTTTGGATGGCCGGGGAAGTTCCGCTTGCTCATTCAGAAGATAGGTCTCATGCATGGCAAGTTCGTATCTTTAAAATTGCTGATGCAATCAGAGCACTTGGGCAACAAGCTTACATAGCATCTGATAAGAAAAAAGACAGTGATTTAAATAAGGCTCAGGCCAAACGACAATCGTATAAAAAACGTCAGCACAATGCATCCAAGAAAGCAGCGACTACAGGCTGAAATAAATAATAGTCATGAAAGACATCTCGCTGATTCTTATCCTCGACAAATTAAGTCTATCAGCGTTTGAAGCTGCCTATTCTTTTGGTAGTACCGATACGGAGACATGACTTAAATGGAAGTCAAATGAAAAATTAGTTTCTAACACCGTAACTATACGAATTAAGCAATGATGCGTTACTGGTCGTTATAGGAATTTGAGAGCAATGCCTATTTTCGACCTGTGGTTATCAGACGTGAGGTGGTCATTCCTACCAGATAACCAATCAGATTCAGACATAAAGCTGCAGCAGCAATAACAAAAGCTTACCAACCACAGCCAATAATAGTTTCTGCATTTGGGCTTAATATAGTGAGCAATATCAGAAGATAAAGAAATGTGCCAATTCCTGCATAAGCCGAATCACGACGTGAAAAAAATGCTGAAAACTTTGTTCGCAAACTCACTCCCAAAATGGTGGAAACGAGAACAACCAACACTAATTCGAAAATAATGGTGTCAAGTGATACTTCCAGTTGAATGCCCGTCAGCTATAAAAAAAGCAGAGGAACAATGAAAGGGGATAAAGCAGTATTTACGGCATTAAAAACGTCAGCCAGGGCAACATTGCCTCGCGCCATCAACACTAACAACGGAGATGATACATCTGTGGGTGCCAAGCAAAGTTTGACCCATAGCCAACGAACCCCTGCAAAAAAAAAAATCGGCCGGTCAGTAGTCCGGCAAGCGACATTGGGCCGTAGACTAGAATCAGCGCTAAAAATTGCCTTGAAGGTTTACGAAGCACTAATCGCACGGCATGGGCATCAAAAGTCGGCTGATAATAAACATTAATGCAGCAAGTAATAGCCCAATTAGTGGTTGGAAATATTTACCCGCCTCAGGTAATACCAATCCAAGCCACAATAATGACAAACCAAACGAGATTTGATTCTACGTAATAAATTAATCTAGTCATGGTTTTAAATTTCCAAACTTCATGTGTGGATGAGAATAAATTACCCAAACATAGAACTAATTTAAATCGTGCAAAAAAAGATCAATAATAAGTAAATACTCAATATCATGATCAATATAAAAACATTAATAACATAGAAATCCTTATCTTTAATGCGGCCAATCAATAACTGCATAATAGGATGAGAAATGCTAATTTTTGTTTGATGGATGCCCAACAGGCATATCGTAACGTTGCTGACGGTATAGCCAAGAAGGTAGTAATACATGTGCTAATGCTTCGTTAGCATCCTCTCTATTTGCCGGACCTTTGAGCTCTAGTTGACGCTTTTTGAGAACATACTGCCCAGCCAGAGCTTTCTTTTGAGGGCGTAAAATGGTCACCTTCTCACCTTGCAACAGGGCAAAATAATCGGCAAATTGCATCATTGCCCTGCCGGGTGACTGCTGCTCGGCTGGACGGCTCAAATCTCTGCCTATCATTGGTGTCTCAGCGCTGATGCCCATCAGTGATAGTAAAGTAGGCGCCATATCAATCTGGCTCGCCACCGTCTTGATACGTTTTGGTTTTATATCAGCCCCTAAAATGAGACCCGGGATTTGAAAACGTTCTATCGGCACAAGTGCATTTCCATAAACATTCAAATCATGATCAGCAATCACCAAAAAGAGGGTATTCTCCCAGTAATCGCTTTTCATAGCTGTGTTAAAGAATTGTCCCAAAGCATAATCTGCATATTTAACAGCATTCAAATCAGTTTGTTTCTCGGCCGAATGCAGATCGATCTTTCCATCAGGGAATTCGTATGGCGAATGGTTGCTGGAGGTGAAAACTAAACTAAAGTACGGTTGGTTACTCAGGTTCGCTTGAACGATCCGTTTATGCGCCATATTGAATAGATCTTCATCTGAGACCCCCCAACTGCCTACGAAGAGTGGATCAACGTAATCATTTTGGTCAATGATAGATTGAAAGCCATTTCCAATAAAGAAGTTAGCCATGTTATCGAAGTGAGATTGCCCGCCATAAATAAATTCAGTTTTGTAGCCACGTTGACCCAATAAATCTGCAATAGTGAAAAAATTCTGTTGTGATAAAGAAAGTTTTACTACGCTTCTTGCGGGCGAGGGCAAAAAACCCGTTATCGTGGCTTCAATTCCTCTTACTGAACGCGTACCGGTTGCATAAAGTTGTTCAAACCACCAGCCCTTATTTTTCAGTTTTTCCAATTCTGGTGTTACAGAATACTCTCCACCAAGAGATTCGACGAAGGTGGCACCCAGGCTTTCTTCAAGAATGATAACCAGGTTAAGTGGTATATCTCTTTCAACTGTCGCGGGGCGCTTATTGATAGTTGGAAAGGGTGCATTTGGATCATTATCAAGCCAAGGATAATTCTCGCTCATTTCCTGCATAATTTGTTCATCAGTAAGCGTACCATAGACTTCTCCGGCTTCTGCTTCATGCTTCATGTTGTAAATAGCAAAATACACTGACCAGGTTGAGTTAATGACTAGGCTATTGACCATAGCATCCGAAGTGATTGCAAACATTGCCGGATTGGCTGGACGATGCGATAAAGTAGACCGGATCATGACTACTAGGATGAGAACCATAAGAGGCCAAGTCAGCCAAACACGCCAAACCGGCCAGTCCAAATGATATTGTTTTAACCAATGCTGTAACAGCCGATTCGTGAACAAGCCGGCTAATATAGTGAAAACAACCCCGAGAATAAGTGGCAGACGAAAACCTTCCCACAAGGTTGAGAAAACTTCTTTTGGATATTGTAAGTATTCGACAAAGAGTCTGTTCGGACGCAAGTCATACTGAACAATAAATGTCGGTGTGGCAGACTCCATAAAAATGATCAAAACAATGATCATTAAACTCCAGAACCACACCAACTTTTGCCATAATTGCCAGGTTAATTTATTGACCAGTAGCGGCATCAACAACATCAGTGGCGCAATAAGCATACCCATAATAATGAGATCAGCTCTGAGCCCCTGAATGAATAGTGATGGCAGATCAATTGCTGCCGATACCCGATCCCACTGCCATACAACAAGCCCTAATCTTGATAGCGAGAGAATAAGAAGCCCAATAAGCAGAACCTGAAATAAAATGCGGTAAGGTCCGAGCAGTGAGGGTGATTTTGTGAATATATCTTTTTCGTTTGAATTCAAAAAAATCTGTGCCATAGCAATAATGTCCATGCTGTGATTGAAATAATAAGGGTAAGTAAGACAGCCAGTGATCCATAATCTTTGGCCCGACCGGTTAATAAGTGATGCTCCAAACTGACTCTATCCAGCGTCGATTCAATTGCTGAGTTGATCAACTCGACGACCATTACAGCGATCATGCTGGCAATTAATATAAACCGCTCAATAGCGGTAAAGTCTATCCAGAACACAACTGGCAATAATAAGACAAAGGCAATAAATTCCTGACGAAAAGCAACTTCGTGACGCAGTGCAGAATGCAACCCTTTGTATGAATAAAAAGTGGCCCAAAGCATACGTTTGAAACCAGTGAACTTTTTAGGTTGGATATTAATAATTGTCATTTTTTTATTTGCGTAAAATGTTATTGAGATGCTGTTTAATGGTCACTAAAATCTCTGCAATGCTCCTGATTCAGCTCAAGCTCTATCGTGGTGTGATCTAGATCATATTGAGATAAAGACTCGGCAATCGTTTGTTTCATAGCCAGGTAATTTTCAGAAGAGACATTATCGTTATTAAGTGTCAGGTGTGCAGTGAGGACATGGTGTTCACCATCAAGTGACCAAAGATGTAAATGATGTACCTCATTGACACCCTCAATGCTGACAAGAGTTTTTTTGATCTCATCATGCAGCGCTTTATCGGGCACTGCCTGAAAAAACAATTTACCGGTCACCCACAAATTACGAACAACATTAAACAAGATGAATAGCGTAAAACCAATGGATAAAAGCGGATCTAAAATCGGCCAGTCGGCAAACTGCAGAATGATGGAAATGATCAACACAGCCAGCCAACCTAATACATCTTCTAATAAATGCCAGTTGAGTATTTTTTCATTAAGAGACGTCCCTTTACTCAGCCGATAAGCCGCAAACCCATTAACAGTAAACCCCAATACGGCCAATGCCAGCATACCTTCGGTAACCGGCATTACTGGATCGGCCAAACGTGGTATTGCTTCACTCAACACCCATATTGAGCCAGCGATTAATACCAAGCCGTTTATCAGAGCACCAAAAAGAGACAAGCGTCGATAACCATAGGTGAACACAGAATTAGCAGATTTATTGCCTGCGCGGTTCAAAAACCAGGCACTGCCGATAGACAGACTGTCACCAAGATCGTGAACAGCATCAGCCATAATTGCTGTGCTGTTGGTTAGCCAGCCACCGATGAATTCAATGATGGTAAAACTAACATTTAGAAAAAAAGCCGTTGCAATCCTTTTATCAGAAGCACCATCCTCTTGATGATGTGTATGCATAGAGATATACCTTTATGTTTTTGTTTATTGATAAACTCAGGAAAGGTTGGCGGCCAATACAGGCCGCCATGTTTTATCTTGATTTTCCACGGCCGTGCACTATCCGGTAAAGTGCCGGCAACACCACCAGTGTTAGCAAGGTTGACGAAATAATTCCGCCAATGACGACCGTTGCCAGTGGCCTTTGCACCTCAGCCCCGGTACCGGTATTGAGTGCCATCGGCACAAAACCGAGACTTGCTACCAGAGCCGTCATCAATACTGGCCGTAACCGAGTCATTGCACCATCAACGATTGCTTTGTGCAGATCGCCGTGCCGGTGCCAGTAATCCCTGATGAATGACAACATGACGAGACCGTTTAACACCGCAACACCCGAGAGTGCAATAAAACCAACCCCTGCGGAAATAGATAGCGGCATATCTCGCAGCCAGAGCGCCAGCACCCCACCAGTTAATGCCAATGGCACACCAGTGAAGATAATCGCTGCATCACGAAATGAACCAAACAAGGTAATCAGCAGGCCCATAATGATAACCAACGTAACCGGTACCACAATCGACAGTCGTTGACTGGCTGATTGCAGTTGTTCATAGGTTCCACCGTATTCGATCCAATAACCGGGTGGTAATTGCACTTGCTCAGCAATACGCTGTTGAGCTTCTTCTACAAAAGAGCCCAGATCCCGGCCTCTGACATTGCTGGTGACCACGACACGCCGTTTGGCGTTTTCTCTGGAAATCTGACTCGGCGCCTCCGTTAATTCGATGGTTGCGACTTCAGACAAAGGTACGTAATCACCACCAGGTAAACTCACGGGCAGATTTGACAAGGCGGGTATGTCTTGTCTAATTTCTTCAGGCAACCGCACCACCAGATCAAAGCGCCGATCGCCATCATAGATCAGGCCAACTTCGCCACCGCCAACGGCGGTTGATAACATGTTTTGCAAATCATCAACATTAAGACCATAACGTGACATGGCCATACGTTTGGGTTCAATGGTCAGCATAGGCATATCATCGACCTGTTCCAGCCGGGCATCAGCAGCGCCGGGGATCTCCTGAATCACAGCCAGAACCGCCTCTGCATTTTGCTTAATCAAGTCCAAATCATCGCCGAAAACTTTAATACCCAAATCCGCACGAACGCCTGAAATTAACTCGTTAAAGCGCATCTCAATCGGTTGGGTAAACTCATAGTTGTTACCTGGTAATTGGGTAACCGCCGCTTCAATTTCTGCAAGTAGTTCGCTTTTAGGTAATTCCGGATCCGGCCATTCACTCCTAGGCTTAAGTATAAGAAATGTATCGGCCACATTAGGCGGCATCGGATCAGTCGCGACTTCTGGTGTACCGATTTTGGCAATCACCTTATCTACCTGTGGGAAAGTTTTGAGCCGCTGTTCAAGCTGTTCCTGCATTTTGATAGATTGCTCAAGGCTGGTACCGATCGTTCGCAGTGCATGTAAGGCAATATCACCTTCGTTCAGTTGCGGAATAAATTCCGAGCCCATTTTGCTGGCCATGTTGACAGACAAAGCAACCAACACAACAGCCAAAAGCATCAGCAGCCAACGCAATTTGAGGCTGAGCAGCAACACTGGCCGGTAAAGCCATTTGGCACCACTGATGATAAAACTTTCTTTTTCAGTGATTCGCCCCCCCATAAACATAGCGATGGCAGCCGGCACGATAGTCAGCGTAAAGACCATGGCAGATAGTAATGCAATAACTACTGTGGCAGCCATTGGCTCAAACATCTTGCCTTCAACCCCTGTCAATGAGAATAATGGGATATAGACAATCGTGATAATCATGACGCCAAATAAGCTTGGGCGTATCACTTCATTGGTGGCCTCATAAACGACATTTAAGCGTTCTTTAACAGGCAACACTCCACCGTTTTGTTTTTGTGCCATAGATAATCTTCGGATAGAGTTCTCAACAATAATTACCGCACCATCGACAATCAGGCCAAAATCAAGTGCCCCCATACTCATCAAATTGGCAGAAATACCTGCCTGTACCATTCCAGTAATCGTTGCCATCATTGATAGTGGTATAACTGCAGCCGTGATTAAGGCCGCGCGGATATTGCCTAACAACAGAAACAACACAACGATAACCAGCAAAGCACCTTCAAGCAGATTTTTTTCAACCGTGGCAACGGCTTTATCGACCAAGGTGGTGCGATCGTATACCGCTTCCAGTATGACGCCCTCCGGTAATGACGATTGAATCTCCGCCATTTCACGAGTCACAGTCGCAGCAACTTCACGTGAATTTTCTCCAAACAACATCATAACTGTGCCGACAACCGTCTCTTTACCATCACGTGTTCCCGCACCACTGCGCAACGGCTTACCAATCACAACGTCGGCCACATCTTTGACGAGCACCGGCCGATCATCGATATTTTTCACTACCACCTGACCAATATCATCGATGGATTTAAGCTGTCCTGGCGATCGAACCAAAATCTGCTGCCCATAACGTTCAATATAACCGGCGCCCCGATTATCATTGTTTTGCATCAGCGCCTGTTTCAGATCACTGAGGGACACGCCAAAATTCAGCAATTTCGCCGGATCCGGCTGAACATGAAATTGCTTTTGATAACCACCGTTAACATTGACTTCTGTGACCCCTTTTACCCGCTCCAGCCGGGGTTGAATGACCCAGTCCTGAAGCACTCGTAAATCGGTAGGATCATATGAACTGCCATCAGGTTGCCTGGCATCAGGTTCTGCGGTAATTGTGTACATGACAATTTCACCCAGCCCGGTCGCGATAGGTCCCATCTCCGGTTCAATACCCTGTGGCAGTGAGCCTTTTATCACTGCCAAACGGTTATTAATAAGATTACGCGCAAAATACAGATCGGTGCCTTCTTCAAATATCACGGTGACTTGTGATAATCCATAGCGAGAGATGGATCGGGTGTAATCAAGATCCGGCAGTCCGGCGATCGCTCTCTCGATGGGATAAGTGATGCGTTGTTCAGATTCCAGCGGCGAATACCCGGGTGCTCTGGTATTGATCTGCACCTGTACGTTGGTGATATCAGGCACCGCATCAATCGGCAGCTTCTGAAAGCTCCAGATCCCAAGGCCAATGATAAGAAATATCATTGACAACATCAGGCCACGTCTCTCGATTGAGAGACTTAAAATATTATTAATCATGTCTGTTTCCTAAATCAGTGAGCGTGAGCTGCGCCGGCTTTTTCCAGATCAGCTTTAATCAGATAGCTATTTTCAGCGACGATGTCATCGCCCTGCCGGAGTCCGGATATAACCTCACTGAATTGACCATCATTAAGACCCAGTTGTAATGGCCTGACTTGATATTGATTACCTACTTTGACAAAAGCGACTGATGCGCCTTCAAACTGTTGTATGGCACTGTTAGGAATTCTTAGTTTGACTTCTGTTTGCTCGGTAATGGCTTCAGCCTCAACGAGCAAACCCGGAAACCAGACTTGCTGCTGATTATCAAGTGCAACGCGGGCAATCCGATAAGGGGCATCATCTTTGCTTGGCAGCAGTTGCTTTATCGTCGATTCATAAAATGTGTTGTTATGTAACAGACGCACTTTCTGACCGGGTTTTATATTCATGGCCTGTCCTGGAAAGACTTTGAGTTCAGCCCAAAGTGATTGGGTATTCGTGATCGTAAACAAACTTTGATCTGCCGCGACTTCGCCGGTATTGGCATCTTTTGCTGTAATGACACCTGAGATGGGCGCGGTTAAGTTATAACTCTGTAAGCTGTTGTTTGACTCAACACTGGCTAATAGCTGACCTTTTTTGACAGAATCACCAAAATTCACATAAACGCGGGTGATTTGACCCGGAAAACGTGCTCTGACTTGACTTATCTCATCAGGTGATAAAACCACTCTACCGTAGAGTTTGGAGGTGACCGATATTTGTCCGGCTGTAACTTCTGCAGTTACCACACCGTGTTTTTGAGCCATACCGTCATCCATTTCTACATGCTCACTACCTTCATCCTCAGCGTCGTGAGCATGCCCTTCTTCTTCGGGTTTTGATTCAGCGCTATGATCATGTTCATCCTCTTTTGGCATCGATTCATCATGGTTATCTTTATCATGTGTTATCTCATGATCATGCTGCTGATTTGATTCTGCTAGCTGGGCTTGTGCTTGTTGATCTGATTGAGGAGCCTCATGCGCATGACCATCTTCAGCAATGGCAGGTGACATGATGAGCAATATTAGCGCTGCTATTGATAGTAGGCTGCTCATGGGTAAAAAAACGAAATGTGATTTATTAAACATAGTTTTGTCCTGATTCATATTGCTTACTCTGCAGCTGTTAGCGGTTCGGCGGTGAGTTGTTCGATTTCTGTCTGATATAGCAATGCAGCCGTTGCAGCCTCAATGACACTACGTCTGGCACCTAGCAGGTCTTGTCTGACGGTAAGAAATTCCAGATAACTGTAGAGTCCCCGTTGATAACCGGTTTGCGTTTGCTCCAGACTTTTAGTGAGTTTGGGGATAATCTGTTGTTGCAACTTGGAAATACTTGCAATTGCTTGTTCACGCCCGGAATAGGCCCGATAAAGCTGAGCATGAAGTTGCAACAGCATATCTTGACGGCGATAGCTGACTTCATTACGCGCGGCCAATGCTGATTCAATATCCCCTTGCGCTCGCTGGCGGCTGAACAAAGGCACTGACACACCAGCAACTAACGCCGAATCATTCAGTCCTTCATCTCGCCTGATCCCAACTGACCAGGTCAGATCTGCAACTTGCTGAGTTCTGGCAAGACGTACTTGTGCATCACGAACCCGCGTTTCTGCAGCGAAACGTTCCAGTTGCGGATTTTGCTGGGCCTGATTAAATAAGGCTTCAAATGACATGGCCTCGCTAAAGGCAAACAATGAGCCTGTGGCGGTCTCAAAATTAGGTTGATAACTCCCCCACAAATTAGCGAGTACCACTTTGTTGGCTTCCAGCTGACGTTTTTCGGCAGCCAATATCAGTTCAGCCTGATTAACAGAAGCTTCGGCGCGGCCCAAATCTGCTTCAGCCGCGACGGCAGCACCTACACGTTTATTAACTTCTGTTAATGTTGTTTGTGCCAGTTCCAGCCCCGTCTCGGCTAGCTTTACACGCTCTTGGCTATTGAGCACTTCAATAAATTGTCGTGTTACCTGACCTAGCAAGTCCAGCGCTTTTATTTTGCGATCAACACGGACAACATCGCTTTGTTGTTCCACTAGTTCAACACGGGACAGTCTTTTATCCCCCAGTTCAACGACAGAGGAGAGAGTGACCGTGGTTTCAAGTGACTTGATACCGCTTAGTTCCCTGGTGCCAGCGAAATTTTCAATCTCAGCACCAACAACATATGCCGGTTTGAGATTGGCCGTTTTTTTCTGGGCTTCAAGTTGTTGCTGACGAATTGGAAAAACCTGTAATGCCGGATGTTGCGCCAGTGTTTGTTGCATGGCCTCGTTTAAACTCAACGTTTTCGTTTGTTGAACGTTCTCGGCTAATACCGGCGAGACAGAAAAGGCAACCAGCATCGAACAAAGCAATGCACGGATAGCAGGCGCACGCACATTTGTAGTGCGATCAAAGTGTATTTTCATGAAATTAGATCCTGTTTAACTGCAAACAACGGACTTACGTTAAGTCCGCAAAAACATCAGCAGTTCAAGATCTCGGAGGGCGGTACATACTGACTGTAAAGTCAGGTTTTGGCGATCTAGGGTGGAGGTTGAAATAATTGTCTGGAATAGCAGCAACATTAATTCCATCAATATTAAAGATGGCGATAAAATGTGAACACTGACAATGCATACAAAAATCACAATCGCCAGTACTTTGTGCATCATGCGAAGACGCATTGTTCGCTTGTTGAATTGCATTGGAATCATCAAGAACAAGCTGATGTTCTTGTGGTGTCTTGGAATCAGATGTATGAATGTCAGCCGCAACTATGCCTGATTGCATCACAATCATAAAGATGAGCATGTTGATAAATAATTTTACTGACATTCGTTAATTTTATTAATGGATTCTGATGTCTTAGTTAACAAGATACTAACTTAGTTCCCAAAAGATTAGCAAAATTAAAAGTTCTCTGCTGGTGACCTGCTCCCCACTTTCTAATCCATAAAGAACTTAGTAATGTTCATCACTGAAAAGGAAGATGAGCATGAAAAAACGATTTACAGAAGAACAAATTATTCAGGTTTTGAAAGAGGCAGAAGCGGGTCTTTCCGTGAAGGAGTTATGTCGTAAATACGCTATTTCCGATGCGACGTTCTACACCTGGCGTAAAAAATACGCTGGTCTGGAAGTCTCTGAGGCTCGTCGTCTCAAAGGCCTTGAACAAGAAAACGCCCAGCTTAAAAAATTACTCGCCGAATCTATGCTGGACAATGAAGCCCTCAAGGTGGCGTTGAACCGAAAGTACTGACCGTCAGGGATAAGCGGGAGGCGGTGCGCTCTATGCTGTCACAAACAGCTATTTCTGAGCGTAGAGCCTGTTCCCTGGTCGGTCTGAACCGCGCCACCATGCGATACCAATGCCAGTCAACACAAGAAACTGATCTGGTGCAGCGTATTAAAGCGATTGCCTTTGAACGACGCCGGTTTGGTTACCGGCGAGTGCATCAGCTATTACGTCGAGAGGGACTGTATGTGAACCACAAGAAAGTTTATCGCTTGTATCGAGAAGCTGGATTGGCGGTACGTAAACGAAAACGACGCAAAGGTCTCATGGTGGAGCGTCAGCCTTTATTGCTGCCAGACAGACCCAACCATACCTGGTCGATGGATTTTGTGATGGATTCACTCGCCCATGGTCGGCGCATCAAATGTCTTACCATCGTTGATGACTTTAGCAAAGAATGCCTGGATATACCGGTAGGTCATGGTATATCCGGTGAACAGGTCGTACGAACACTGGATACTATTGCTGCCTTTAGAGGTTATCCGGTGGCAGTAAGAACTGATCAAGGGCCAGAGTTTACCGGCAAAGTGCTGGATCAGTGGGCGTATCAACATGGTGTTGAATTGAAACTGATACAGCCGGGAAAGCCCATGCAAAATGGCTATATCGAGAGTTTCAACGGTAAGTTTCGGGATGAATGTTTGAACGAACACTGGTTTAGTGATCTGGCTCATGCCAGAGAGCTGATCAATCAATGGCGAATTGACTACAATGAAAACCGGCCACATTCTTCACTAGGCTATCAAACGCCATTGGAGTTTGCTGCAGCCAACCGACAAATTGAATCAAAAACCACGGGCATTACTAAGCTGAAGTTGGACTAGATGTTGGGGGCAGGTCAACTGAAATGAACTCGGAAGATCTAATCAAAAAGCTCAATAATTTAATTGAACTCGATTACGATGCCATTGCTGCTTATAAAGCGGCGATTGAGCGTCTTGATGACATGCAGTTTAAACAACAATTAGCCGCATTTATGGAAGACCATCAAAACCACATTACGGCTTTAAGTGAATCAGTAAGGCTGGAAGGTGGAAATCCGGCTGATGGCGGTGATCTAAAACAGATACTCACTAAAGGCAAAGTTGTGATAGCTGAACTGGGTGGAGATAAGGCCATTCTTAAAGCAATGAAAATGAATGAAGAAGTTACTAATAAAAGTTATGAAGAAATGGTAGATGAGCCTTTCCCAGGAACAATAAAACTCATTTTACAAAATGGTTTGGCAGATGAAAGACGTCACCGAGCATGGATTAATGCAACCCTTGAACAAATTTCTTGATTACGCAACAACCTCAATTCGTTAACTAATCCTAGCTCTATGGCACAGATTAATTGATAAGGAGTAAATACTATGTGGAAAGCACTATTTTTTACCATGACATTAGCTTTCTCGTCGGTCATATTATCCGGTTGTTCCGATGAACAGGATAATCAAATGGGGCAGGACTCTGAGCTGGATGCTGACCCACAGTGGAGCGAGAACCCTTATGGTGATGAAGATGTGGAGGAAATTGAAAACCCTCAATCAGCTGAAGAAATCAACCGCAACAAAGATGATAGCGATTTAACTGAAACACCTCCTTATGATGAAGAAGATAGTGGTTTAGATGAGGCAACTGAACAAGGTGTTGGGCAGCAATATTAAAATTGCTTCACCGGAATCTGACTTATCCAACTAGAACCCAATAAATCATAAAGGTTTATTGGGTTTTCTTTTAAATTAATGAATTTTGGATCCTATTTGGACACCGGCTTGATTCTGCCGCCATGGCTTACTATCGCAAAAAGCATAGTTTTTACAGTCAGCAGTGCAACCTCGGCACGGTAACCGTTTCGATTGTAGGATGTGTTTCAAATTTGGCTCAGATTTACTATTACGCATATTAACGGCTCGTTTAATGATTCATGATTAAAGTAGCTTTTTCCAGGTGAATATGCCGTGAAAAATTTCTATTTCGGTAGAAAATAAGCTTTTAAATAAAAACCATTGACGCTTATAAAACTGCTTTAGCTTCATCTATGGAAAAGACTATGATGTCTGCAGAATCACATAACGTTAATTTCATCGACATTTCAGCTCGTATAAATAAGGATTTATAACAATGCGTTGGAAGGGAAGACCCAAAAGCAGCAATATTGAAGACAGACGGGCCATGCGTACTTCTGGAGCTGGAGGCTTAGGACGTGGTGGTTTACGATTATTACCGTTGGTTTTTCGATTTCTTGGTGTTAAAGGTACTTTGTTAGTAATTGTCGCTGTGGTTGCTTATGGTTTGTTTACCGGTAATTTAGGCAATATGCTCTATGCGCTAGGACTGGGAGAAAGTCCACCCACCAGCGTTTCCACCGAAACGTTAAATCAAACGCCGCAGGAAAAAGAACTAGTTGAATTTGTCTCAGTAATCCTCGCAGATACCGAGCAGACGTGGAGCAGTATCTTTCAGGAAAATGATGAACAGTATCAGGAGCCTCATCTGGTGTTGTTCAGAGGGGTGGTACGTTCGGCTTGCGGCATTGCCCAGTCAGCAATCGGCCCTTTTTATTGTCCTGCAGATCAACAGATTTATCTGGATCTGAATTTTTTCGATCAACTCAAAAACCGATTCAAAGCACCTGGTGATTTTGCTCAGGCATATGTGATTGCACATGAAGTGGGACATCATATTCAGACTCTGATGGGGATTTCAGAAAAAGTTCATGCTGCCCGCAGCCGGTTAAACGAAACAGAAGCCAACAAACTCTCGGTCAAACAGGAATTACAGGCAGACTGTTTTGCAGGTATCTGGGCCAATCATGCAAATGATCAACGTCAACTTTTGGAAACCGGTGATATTGAAGAAGGGCTAAGAGCTGCCAGTGCGATAGGGGATGATACCTTGCAAAAACAATCGCAAGGTTATGTAAGCCCCGATTCATTTACCCATGGTAGTTCGCAACAACGAATGCAGTGGTTTAAAACGGGATTTGAAACTGGAGATATCGCGCGTTGTAATACATTTGCAAACGGTTAATCCCTTTAGGAAAGAGTTTCTTTATTTTAAAAATTACAGATGCTCTGCTCACCGGATGCAATATTTTGGAAGCTTAAAATGTAATATTCCCCAATTTATATTGATAAGCATACTGAATACAGGTCATTTTGATGTGTTCGTTAGCATTTATTGAATGTGATTAATACCAAAAATAGACTGCATAAATTACGGTCAATTACACCTTTTGGATTATTGCTTGCGGGCGCAGATACCAGCAACATAGAATGGCGCGTTTTTTCTTATAATTATTTGGAGTTTAACAATGTCAGAACCCGTTTGGTTTAGAACCGCAGAAGCCACCGTTTTTGCCAGTGAAGATCAAGGCACGGATGCGATGCCGGAAATTTTAATTGGCAGCACCAAAGGTCCGGCAGGCCAGGCATTTGCCAATTTGATGGGGCAGACAGAAGGTCACACCCGTATGTTTGCCATTCGTGCCACCAATCAACAGGTTAAACCGGCAACCATGATCGTGCCTAAAGTGACCATCAAATCGAGCAGTTATGTGGAATTGTTTGGTGGACCGGTTCAGTCGGCGGTGGCCGATGCGGTATTGGATAGCGTTATTGAAGGCGTCATACCAAAAGAACATGCTGATGATTTATGTATCGTGGCGATGATTTGGATCGCGCCAGATGCGGCTGCTAATCCGGATGTTGATCGCAAGGACTTATACCGCACGAATTACGAAGCGATGAAATTGGCCATCAAACGTGCGATGTCAGGTTCACCAACAATTGATGAGCTGATTGCCAACCGCAATAAAATCCATCATGAAATGTATGATCCAGAAACGGGTGAATCAGCCTGGTAAGTTAAAGCTGTATTCACTAAAAAACCCTCTTTGTGTGAGCAAAGAGGGTTTTTTTTGGTTACAGGACAAGTAGTCGTCTATTTAATGCTCGTTAAATAACTTTTCATAAAAACCACGTTCAAAATCCCGAAGTGGCTTACGTGCAACATTGCGGTTGTCACTATCTGAATGATAATTGGAAAGTAACTGTACAAAGTACAATGACTTGCCTGATTTTGTATTTATTTTCCCAGCCAGATTGTAAACACCATAGATAGAACCGGTTTTTGCTGTTACTTTGCCACTCAATGGCGTATTGATCAGGCTACTGCGGTATCGCAGGGTTCCAGACTGTCCTGATACGGGTAGCGTATCAACCAGTCCCAGCTCCTTATGGCTGAAGATGTACTGGACGACCTGCATTAACTGCTTGGCGGTGACCCTATTGTTACGTGATAACCCTGAACCATCCATGATAATGGCACGAGACAAATCAATACCGGCTTTTTCCTTAAATACCTCTTTGATGGCGGCCGCACCATTCTCATAACTACCAGGTTGTTTGTAATAAACACGGCCAACCGTTTTAAGCAGATTATCAGCAATCAGATTATCCGACCGTTTCATCATCAAATCGATCAGTTTCATCAATGGTTCTGATTGATGCAAGGCAATAACGGTCCCATGTGCGGTATCGTCACGAATAATTTTGCCACGTAATCTGATTCCGGCACGATCCAGTTCCTCCTGAAGAACCTCCTTGAGATATAAGGTGGTGTTTTGTACCGCAAGATGAAAATTTACTGGCAAACGATGCGAGCCCACGCATCCATTAAGTGAGAAGTGATTTTTATTGTCGGCAGTCAGCTTGAGATCACAATCAATATTCTGATTTTCCAGGCCTTCGCGGATGATGATATCGTCAGCACTGATACTGATATATGGCGAGCCACTGGCTTTCAGCCCCTTAACGGGTGCCGGGGTAGTGCCCTCAATTTTTCCGTAGATACAGTTACCATTCATCGTAATGCTACTGGACGGGGCACTGTAACAGACACCCATAATATCCCATGGTAAGCCAACAGCACGCTCAGAGGTGTCGAAGGCGCTGCCGTTCAAATAGAGATTTCCATCGATAGTAGTTTGCTTGAGCTTAAGTTTTTCGACCAGAACACGCAGATGGGTGCGGGTGAAAGTCGGGTCTCCACTGAAATTGATTATCACATCGCGATCAGTCGTTTCCATTGTGGTTTCAAAACGAAAATCTTTATCCAGAACCAGGCGAGCTCCCAGACCCGTAATGATTTTCTGCAAACTGGCAGGTTGCTGGAACTGTTCAGCACGTTCAGAGTAAATTTCCTTGCCACTTGCGGTATCGACAACATACAAAGCAATATCTGCACCTTCCGGTGTAGGCTTGCCGTTCAATGCCGGGTCAGAAAAAGTTTGTGTAGCGTAAGTAGAAACACTAAAGAAAAGCAACATTACCAGGGTGAGATATTTGGTCATACAGTCCAGTGATACATGAGTTTTAAGTTAAAAGATTGCAAAGCCTATCATGAAATTCAGCATTTAATTTGAAACAAAAAGCTAAGCTTGGAGAAACGCCGACGACAACAGCGATTGGCTGGTGAATCTTAAGTGTACATCGGTTTGTTTTCGGCCACATTCATCCAGCCTTTGGCTATACGGTAGATAACCCAAATCGCATTGGCCAGCAGAATGAAAACCCCGATAACTACAGCACTCAATAAAGCACCTATCAAGCCCCACAAAAGACAAAACCAGAAGGTACGGATCTGCCAGCGAAAATGTGATTCAAGCCACGTTCCACGCACATCATCGCGTTTGATGTAGTTCATGATAACGGCAACCAGGAACGTTAAACCAACAATAAAGGATGCTGCCTGCAGGGCATAAATAACAATCGTCAGTGTTTTGACTTGATTTGAATTATCGTTCATATCGGGGTCTGGGGAAGGATTGGGAATAATTCTGGGTTCAGACATGAAATATCCTTTGGTTATCTGCCTGCAAGGATAAATCTTTTGCAGGCAGATACCAAAACTTTATCTCAGGAAAAAACTATGTTGGAGTGAAATTTTGCTATATCGCTGTTTTAATTAAGAAGTGAAATTAGTTAAGCGTTTCATGTGGAGTGGAGTTAGAGCAATGAGAGCATTCACTGATTAGATGAGCCTGGTTGTAAAACTTTCTTCTGGCAACATGAATTGCCGTTTTACAATCTGGCAAATCACCCAATTGAATGCGATCAATCATTGGGGGTAAATTGGGACATGTTTCTGGACACACATGATGAGTGTCACATCCCTTGTTAGGAAGCTTAGGATTTGAATCTAGGTAATAACTTGCCATATCGATATCTCCCTGATCTTATCAACATCTTTGTTTTCCGTTAGGCCAATATTGAACTAACAGGTAAGTCACATATTTATTATTACTCTTACAACCCCAGTTACCGTAAATGAATAATTCCTGTTTTCACAGGAAACTTTACCCGTCAACACCTAAGGAAAACAGAAAACCCATGAATTTACAACAGCTTGGAGCCGTTAATTCAGACTCTTAATTTAAAGTTATTTAAACAAAATAACGATTTCCCGCCAATAAATGATAACCACGTCACACTTTATGCGCAATAAATGCTGACAATAATCCAAAAATGTTAACTCTGTCACATTTTTTATGGATATTAATCGTTTTTATCGATTGTTTTTGTATGAATAAACTGTTTTACAGATTAATCCTTTGTGAGTATTGTGGCAACCCTGAACAAATAAGCCACTACAACAAAACTATATAGGGATTTAATCATATGAAAACAACCCGTCAAACCGCTGACATTGGTATCGTCGGACTTGCTGTCATGGGCCAGAATCTGGCTTTAAATATGAACGATAAAGGTTTTACCGTTGCTGTTTACAACCGAACAGCCACGAAAGTAGACGAGTTCATGCAGGGCCCTGCAAATGGTTCCAGAATTATTGCCTGTCACGATTTGAAAGCGTTTACTGAATCATTGCAACGGCCCAGGAGGGTTATGTTGATGGTAAAGGCAGGGGATGTGGTCGACAGCTTTATCCAGCAACTTTTACCGTATCTGGAGAAAGGTGACATTATCATAGATGGTGGTAACTCTTTGTTTAATGACAGCGATCGCCGTACTCAGGAATTACATCAGCAAGGGATTCTGTTTATTGGCAGTGGTGTGTCTGGTGGTGAAGAGGGGGCACGCCATGGACCTTCGTTAATGCCCGGTGGTAATAAAGCTGCATGGCCAGCAATAAAAGATATATTCCAATCAATCTCTGCGCAGGTTGATGGTGAGCCTTGCTGTGACTGGGTAGGAAATGATGGGGCAGGCCATTATGTGAAGATGGTGCATAACGGTATTGAATATGGCGATATGCAACTGATTTGTGAAGCCTATCAGATGATGCGAGAAGGCATGGGGTTGTCAGGTGATGAAATTCAACAGGTATTTGCCGAATGGAATGATGGTGTGCTGGATTCCTATCTGATTGAAATTACTCGCGACATTCTTAAAGTAAAAGAACCTGATGGCAGTTTGTTAATCGATCATATTCTGGATACCGCAGGTCAAAAAGGTACCGGAAAATGGACGGGCATGAATGCGTTGGATTTAGGCACGCCTTTAACATTGATAGGTGAGGCGGTATTTGCCCGTTGTTTGTCAGCGTTGAAAGATGAACGGGTTACGGCATCTCGCGTATTACCGGCTAAGGCGGTTGCTTTTACTGGTGATAAACGTGAAATGATTGATGCCGTTCGGGATGCACTTTATGCCTCCAAAATCATTTCCTATGCCCAAGGCTATATGTTAATGCGTGAAGCAGCGGCAACTTATGGTTGGGAGTTGAATTATGGGGGTATTGCGATGATGTGGCGTGGTGGCTGTATTATTCGGAGCCAGTTTTTATCCAAAATCCGTGACGCTTTTGAGCGGAATCCGAATTTGCAGAACCTATTGCTGGATGAGTTCTTTATTGACGCCATCAGCGAAGCATTGCCGGGCTGGAGAAAAGCGGTCGTTACAGCGATTGACGTTGGTGTGCCGGTACCTACCTTCAGCAGTGCTTTGTCATTTTATGATGGTTATCGCAGTAAACGTTTGCCAGCCAATTTGTTACAGGCACAACGCGATTATTTTGGTGCCCATACATACGAACGACTCGATAAACCCCGAGGTGAATTTTTTCACACCAACTGGACAGGACGCGGTGGAAATATATCTGCCAGCAACTACGATGTCTGAATGTGTTTCACGCCTCAGTGATATGCCTCCTGTCATATCATTGAGGCAGATTTAAGGTGAAATGAGTTTTTTAATTTAAACTTTAAACCGGTATCCCACACCTTGAACGGTTTCAATAAATCTTGGTTGTATAGGTTCTTCACCAAGTTTATGGCGTAACTGGCGTACTAGAACACGTAAATAATGTGTTTCATCAACAAAGCTTTCACCCCAGATGGTCTGGGTTAAAAAACGATGGGTCAGGATATGCCCTGGCTGTTCTGTGAGTAATCGAAGCAACTCGAATTCTTTACGAGATAAATGAATTATTCTGTCATCCAGTTTGACCTGATATTCCGCTAAATCGATAAACAGGCCATTGATTTCACGTTTACTGTTAGAAGCTACAGTATTGTCACTTATTCTCAGTAACGCTCTAACCCGAGCCATCAACTCACTGATGCCAAACGGTTTGGTGACATAATCATTAGCACCGGCATCCAATGCCTGCACTTTTTCATCTTCGCTGGATCGAACAGACAGAACAATAATCGGGATCTGTGACCATTTACGTAATGCTTTTATAACATCCTGTCCATCCATATCCGGCAAACCTAAGTCCACAATCAACAGGTCAACCTTTTGTTCGACCATAATGGCTAATCCTTGTTCACCGAGCCTGGCTTCCAGCACCACATGATGATGTGCTTCAAGACTGATCCTCAAAAATTTCTTAATCTGAGCTTCGTCTTCTATGAGTAATATTGTGGCCATGTAAATACTCTGTGGAGGTTAGGACTTATTGATCTTTCATATTCACCACTGCTGGCGGCTATGAAAGATCAACAGC